>NZ_LXJL01000051.1:0-13905 GCF_001641215.1 Gardnerella sp. 30-4
GCTTAAATACGCAACATAATTACTTAAAAATTAAACTTTCCTAATTCCTCGTATATGCGCTTGCATTCAGGGCAAACTGGGTAGTCATTTGCTTCGTGTCGAGGAATCCACACTTTACCGCATAAAGCTACTACTGGTCGACCAGTTAAGCGCGACTCTTCAATTTTGTCTTTTGACACATAGTGCGCAAAACGATCTGCATTACCACCATCATCTAGACGAGCATCTTCGTCAACTTCTGGACGTTCTAGAACAGAAGTGCTTGTGCCGGAACCAGAGTCTGGATCTGTGGATTGCGAACCAGATTCCATAACAGCATCTAACGCATTATCTGCTTCTAAAGATGAAAACATCTCGCATCCTTTCGTAACGCATTGTGTAACGAATTTCGTAGCGCACTAAAATTTAATTGAATTTTATTCGCAAAACCAAGCATAAAGCATTATCGCAACAAACACTCAAAAAGCTGTCGGAAACGCTAATCTTTACGCATGAATTATTTGCGAAAATTATTTGCGATCCTTTTGCGAATCTTATTTAGTTATTTAGTAAAGTTTAGTTTTAAAAAAATCAATTTACAGTACTTGAATTTCTGTTGGTATTGCAGGATCTCCGCGCATCAAACTTTGCGCAGCCAAAGGCAGTCGACGCAAAGCAGAAGCGCAATAATCCTGGGCACGCATAATCGCATCGTGACCCATAAACTGTTCGTCAGCTTCACCGTCGACCATGTAATCAACTAGCAGATTTTCCCACGAATCCTTAGGCTTAAACTGAGCGAGCGCAACTTCCGAACCGGAAATCACGTGTTCGCAATCAGCTACACCGCAAGAATCGCTGCTGTAATCGTATGAACGATACGCCAACTTACGTCCAGGCACAGTCGCTTTATTCTTAGAACGCTTAGCAACAGGCTGCATTACACCATCTGCACCCTCACGCTCAGTAAGCTTATAAACCATTGCGCAAGTTGGAGCGCCGGAGCCGGTTACAAGCATTGTGCCGATGCCGTAAGAATCCACAGGCGCATTTTGTAAGGAAGCAAGAGCATACTCGTCCAAATCGTTCGTAACTGTAATCTTTGTGTTTTTAGCACCCAACTCGTCGAGCTGATTCCTAACGCGACGAGCCAGAGCGCACAAATCTCCAGAATCAATACGAATTCCGCCAAGATCTGGACCTGCAACTTCCACGGCTGTCTTTACAGCTTCCTCAATATTATAAGTGTCAACAAGAAGCGTAGTGCCTTTGCCAAGAGCTGCAATTTGAGAAGTGAAAGCGTCACGCTCAGTGTCGTGAACAAGAGTGAAGCAGTGAGCTGCAGTTCCGATTGCCTTTAAACCGTAAAGTTTTGCAGCTAACAGATTTGCAGTACCTTTAAAACCGCCAATTACTGCTGCACGAGATGCGGCAACTGCAGAATATTCGTTCGTGCGGCGGCCGCCCATATCCATGCAAGGACGTCCTGCGGAAGCAGAAACCATGCGAGCTGCAGCAGACGCCACAGCACAATCGTAATTGAGAACGGAAAGCAGAAGAGTTTCGAGCAAAGTGCACTCGCCGAAAGTGCCTTCTACTTGCAAAATTGGCGAGTTAGGGAAGAACATCTCACCCTCGCGATAACCGGAAATTTTACCGCGGAATCGGAAATTTTTCAGCCATTCAATGGTTTCTGTACTAACAATTTTGCGATCACTTAAGAAACGTAAATCATCTTCCGAAAGATGGAATTTTTGCAACTCTTCCAAAATGCGGCCCATGCCAGCAACAACTCCGTAACGACGGCCTTGAGGCAAGTGGCGCGTAAAAATTTCAAAAACGCACTTGCGATTTGCGGTGCCGTCTTTAAGAGCAGCGTCGAGCATAGTGTATTCATACATGTCCGTCATAAGAGCAGATGAAATCTCAGCCATGATATTCCTTTCGTAACGAACAAAATAAAAACAGCTAGGTAATAGATAAGTAATAGATATGAATCTAATTGGATTACTAAAGCTAAATCTAAAACCAAATCGCAATAATTGTATCGCTAACTAAAGAGCCGACGCACGAAATGCAACTTCTCAAAGTCACTCTGAGTATAAAGAAGCATTTATAATAGCAATTATGCTTAATAAGAGTTTGAACGAAGAGACTGCAAAAGTTACTAAAGCCGCAGAAAACCTGCACTTATACAACACGGCTTCACATTCAACGAACACTTTCGTACCTAAAAAGCCTGGTCAAGTAGGCATGTACGTGTGCGGCGCCACAGTGCAAAGTTCTCCGCATATTGGTCATATTCGCGCAGCGATCGCATTCGATATAATCCGTCGCTGGATGCTACGTTTAGGCTACAAAGTCACGTTTGTTAGAAACGTCACAGATATTGACGACAAAATTATGAAAAAAGCCAATGAATCAGGGCAAAATTGGTGGGAACGAGCATATATTTACGAGCGCGAATTTACAAAATCCTACAATACTTTAGGGGTACTTGCGCCAACAGTTGAGCCGCGCGCAACAGGTCATATTACAGACATGGTTGAGCTGATTGAGCGTTTGATTGAGCGCGGTCACGCATATGTTATTAATGACAGCGACGGAAATCCTACTGGAAATGTTTATTTTGACGTGCCAAGTTGGGAGCATTACGGCGAATTAACGCACCAAAATCAGAACCAAAATGAAACTTGCGCAGACGAAGCCGCAGCTATTGCAGACGCAAAAGGTCCAAGCGTAGACGCTGCTGAAAACGATATTTACAATCCAACAGATCCTGCAGATGCTTCACCAGACAAACATGATCCTAGGGATTTCGCACTTTGGAAAGCACCTTGCGATTTCGATCAGCCGGATGCGCGCTGGAAAACTCCTTTTGGCGAGGGACGCCCTGGTTGGCATATTGAATGCTCTGCTATGAGCCATCGATATCTTGGCGACGATTTCGATATTCACGGAGGCGGCCTGGATTTGCGTTTCCCTCACCACGAAAACGAAATGGCACAAACGCGTGCTGCTGGCTGGGAAAGCGCTGATGTGTGGATGCATTCAGCATGGGTTACCGCAAAAGGTGAAAAAATGTCCAAATCCTTAGGAAATGGACTTTCCGTACCAGTAGTTTTGGCGAATAATTCTGCTTGGGTCGTGCGTTATGCTTTGGGAGCAGTACAATATCGTGCAATGTTGGAGTGGTCCGACCAAGCTTTGGTGGAGTCAAAATCGGCTTACGATCGAATTATGAACTTCCTTGAGAGAGCTGGCAGATTGCTTGACAAGAAGCCAACTTGCGAAGAAGTGCACTCTGTTAACGCAGACGAGCTTCCAGAAGATTTTACTCGCGCTATGAACGATGACATTAACGTTTCTGGCGCAATCGCAGAAATATTTACTACAATTCGTCAAGGAAATGCTCTTATTGACGACTGCAGCAAAGATTCTTCACAAGCACAAAGCGAAAGCGTACAAAAGCTCATATATCTCGCTGTTTTGCAAGTGCGAGCTATGTTAGATACTTTGGGCTTGGATCCTTACGCAAAAACGTGGGCTTCGAACGATAATCAATCGTCTGCAGAAGGCTCAAATGGCAAGGAAAGCAAAGAATACTCAGCTTTGGACTCTTTAATTACTTTGCAACTTAAAGCTAGAGCAGATGCTAGAAAAGCAAAGGATTTTGCTACTGCAGATGCTATTCGCGACGCGTTAAATAACGCAGGAATTGTAATTGTCGATACTTCGCAAGGATCATCTTGGCATTTGCAATAAACAAAAGTAACGCAAAAGTATTAGTTAGCAATTGCACTAAAGTTACGTTAGCAACAACAGGTAGAATGGAAAACTATGGCAGCATTTAGTTCGTTAACAGACCGCCTTTCCAATGCTTTTAAGCATTTGCGCAGCAAAGGCAAGCTATCAGAATCCGATATTGACGGCACAATTCGCGAGATTCGTCGCGCACTTCTCGATGCAGACGTTGCGTTGGAAGTAGTACGCTCATTCACTGCTCGAATTCGCGAGCGCGCTCTTGGTGAGGAAGTTTCGCACGCTTTAAATCCAGCTCAGCAAGTTGTGAAAATTGTAAACGACGAGCTTACGCAAGTATTGGGCGCAGGTGTAGATAGGCAGCTTAATTTTGCGAAGTACCCTCCAACTGTAATTATGCTTGCAGGTTTGCAAGGTGCAGGTAAAACTACGCTTGCTGGAAAGCTAGGCTACTGGCTAAAGGATGCAGGTCATACTCCTTTGCTTGTAGCAGCAGATTTGCAACGACCTAATGCAGTCACACAGCTGCAAGTTGTTGGCGAGCGCGCAGGAGTTCCTGTATTTGCTCCAGAAAAGGGTGTGCAAACAGGTGGAAGCGCGATTTCTTTGCCATGGTTCACTAAAGGCGACCCTGTTAAAGTTGCGCGCGATTCTATTAATTATGCGCGCGAAAAAATGTATGACACTGTGATTATTGATACCGCAGGTCGTTTGGGTGTTGACGAAGAGCTTATGAAGCAGGCACGCAATATTCGCGATGCCGTGCAACCGCAAGAAGTGCTGTTTGTTATTGATGCAATGATTGGTCAGGATGCTGTTCGCACTGCTCAAGCTTTTAACGATGGCGTGAACTTTACTGGCGTTGTGCTTTCTAAGCTTGATGGCGACGCTCGAGGCGGTGCTGCACTTTCGGTTGCAAGCGTTACTGGAAAGCCGATTTTGTTTGCTTCTACAGGTGAAGGTTTGAAGGATTTTGAAATCTTCCATCCTGATCGAATGGCTTCACGCATACTCGATATGGGCGATATTTTGACGCTTATTGAGCACGCACAGAAGCAGTTCGACGAAGAAGAATCGCGCAAGGCTGCTGCAAAAATAGCTGAAGGCAGCTTTGGTTTGGATGATTTTTTGGAGCAGCTTCAGCAAGTTCGTAAGCTTGGCTCAATGAAGAAGCTTTTGGGCATGATGCCTGGAATGGCAGCTCACCGTCAGGAGCTTGAGCAGTTTGACGATAAGGAAATTGACCGAACTGAGGCAATTATTCGCTCTATGACTCCTCAAGAGCGTAGAAATACAAAGATTATTGACGGATCTCGCCGCGCGAGAATTGCTGCTGGTTCAGGTGTGAGCGTTTCGCAAGTTAATGCACTTTTGCAACGTTTCGAGCAGGCTGCAAAAATGATGAAGCGAATGAGCGGAGGCGCTGGAATGCCTGGCATGGGCGGAATTCCTGGCTTCGGTGGAGCCGGCAGTAAGTCGAAGCGCAAAGATAAGAAAGGCAAGAAGAAGGGCGGAAAGTCCGGAAATCCAATGCGCAGGGAAGCTGAAGAGCGCGCGTTGCGTGAGCGTCTTTCTGGCGAATCTACTAGCGACGATGTTGCAGGTTCTGCTTTTGCAAAGCCGCAGCAACCAAATCTTCAGAATCTTCCTGAAGGACTTAAGGAACTTATGAATTCCGAAGATGCAAATCAAGATAATCAACTGCCACCTAACTTTGGCGGCGGATTAGCTGGCTTATTCGGTCGATGATTTTAGTATTGGCGTTTTTGTGGGTTATATTTGTGCCGCTTCTTTTGTGGCAGTTGATGCGTTGGCTGCCAACAGGTGCGGATAAATATAACCCACTTCCGTATATTATTGCGCTGCTTCCACTTGCAACTTACGTTATGGGAGCACTGTTTTTGTGTAATTTTGGCGGTTTTTTGCTGTATACATGCTGCGCAGAAAAAGTGACGAAATCGCTTAATTTAGCGCAATCTTACGCGAAATCTTACGGATATTTATGTATTGCGTACGCTGTGCTATTTTTGATTTCGCTTAAGTCGCATACGCCGTACTGGTTTGCAAAATTACGTAGGTTGCACGAAAGCAGGTCGTCGCGCAAAAGCTGCAAGAAACGGCATCAAGAAATACGCGTGATGACTCTTAATTGCAGATACGGAAAAGCGAGCGCATCCGAAATAATAGAAATAACGAAAAAATATCACGTAAATACGTTACTTTTACAAGAATTAAGCGAGTCTTTAGTAAAAAATCTTGAGAAACTTGGAATATACGAAATTTTCCCAACTTCGTGCGTAGGTGCGCAAAGTGAGCATAATAACGGCGGATTCAACGCTATTTTTACGCAATATTCCGCGATTTCTACTTGCAATAATTCCGTAAAAATTGAAGCTGCAAGCGTGCCTCGCGTTACAACTTGCTTAGATTTTGGTGCAACTGAAAAAGTTGTAGTGAAATTTGCTTCTGCACATCCAAAGTCACCGATGCGCGGGTGTGCTGCTTGGAGTAATGGAATTCGCGCACTTGCGACTATTGATTCTACTTATTGCGTTGACGAATCCACTTCGAAAACTTGCGATTTAGCAACTCTTACTATTGTTACTGGCGATCTTAATTCCACAGTCGACCACCCAAGCTTTCGCTCGCTTTTGAAATACGGATTTACAGACGTTGCACTTTCGCTTGGAAAGCGTCTACGCACATGGCCTACATGGCTTAAGTGGCCAAATCTTACACTTGACCATGTGCTATTTTGCGCAAAAAACTGTAAATCTAACGCACTATGGCAAAAGAATGTAGTTGTTGACGGCACTGATCACCTAGCCTACATCGCAGCAATCGACCTACAATCACTAGATAAAAACGTCCAAGCGCGCAGGCATAATGGATAAGTTATTCGCGTGAATCGGCGCCCTCTTCCCGATCACGTGAGGAACATGTGGAAGCTCGCAAGGAGTGCCCCACACCCGAACGAAATTCCACGACTCTAGTTATAAGGAGAGCCATTTTGGCAACCAAGATTCGTCTTAAGCGATTGGGCAAGAAGTTCTATGCCTTCTACCGTGTAGTCATTTCTGATTCACGCAACAAGCGCAACGGTCAGTCCATCGAAGAGATCGGCGTTTACGATCCAAACAAGCAGCCATCTATGATTCAGATTGATTCTGAGCGCGCACAGTACTGGCTTGGCGTTGGCGCGCAGCCAACCGAACCAGTGTTGAAGCTCTTGAAGATTACTGGCGACTGGCAGAAGTTCAAGGGTCTCGACGGCGCTGAAGGCACGTTGAAGACTTCTGAAGCTGGCCCAGACGCACAGGCTCGCGTTGAAGCTGTTGAAGCTGAAGCTCAGAAGCTGAAGGCCGCTAAGTCTGAAGCCGCTGCTAAGGCTAAGGCTGCAGCTGAAGCCGCTGCAAACGAAGCCGAAGAAGCCCCAGCTGAAGCTGCCGAAGCCGAGGAAAAGGCTGAGTAATCATGCTGGCTCAAGCTGTTGAACATCTCATTAAGAACATCGTAGATTTTCCAGATGACGTGTCGGTACGTTCTCACGAAAATGCTCGCGGCGAATTGCTTCGAGTACGCGTGAATCCTGAAGATATCGGTCGCGTTATTGGACGCAATGGTCGTACCGCTAATGCAATTCGCATTGTTGTGCAAGCTTTGAGCAACCACAATGTGCGCGTTGACATTATGGACGTACGTAAGTGAGATGAACGTGGCATTAGACCAACAATCTTTTGACAACCCTCAGCAAAGTCGTAATGACCTGCTGAGGGTTTGTCGTATCGGTAAAGCCCAAGGTTTAAAAGGTGAAGTCACTGTACAAATTTTTACAGATGAACCTTACGAACGTTTTGAGCCTGGAAATGTATTATGCACTGCAGACGGCGAGCGCGAGTTCGTTATTGAGAACGCAAGAACATTCAAAAATCGTTGGATTTTACTATTCGAAGAATCACAAAATCGCAACGATGCGGAAGCACTTAATGGCACTGAATTGTATGTGCATGCAGAAGATGCGCAAGAACTTGCTGCTGAAAATGCTTGGTATATTAAGGATTTGGTCGGTTTGCAAGCGCGTTTGTGCGAAGAAAATCAGCTTGGGCTTACTCCTAAAGTTATTGGAAAAGTCGTGGATGTGCTCGACGGCGCGCAATCGTTACTGAAAATCCGTTTAGATCATCCGATTGACGAAGAGAATAAAACAGCGCTCGTGCCATTTGTTGAAGCTATTGTGCCGGAAGTTGATGTTGCAAACGGGTATTTGACTATTGATCCTCCTGGCGGTTTAATTCCGGGGCTTTTGTAGTTTTCGTAGTTTTGTAGTTTTCGTAGTAGAGTGCCTTATGATGGACATCGATATTATTTCCGTATTCCCAGAATATTTTCGCATGCTAGACCTAAGTTTGTTAGGCAAAGCGCAAAATAATGGTTTATTGCAAATTCGCGCATACAATTTACGCAAATGGACTCACGATGTGCATCAATCGGTTGATGACACGCCGGTTGGCGGTGGCGCTGGCATGGTTATGAAGCCTGAAGTTTGGGCGGAATGCTTAGACGAGCTGCTTAACTTGCCAAAATCTGAAGTAAAAAATACGTGTGATACGTGCGATAGTTGCGATACGTGTGATAGTTGCGAAGAAGCAAAAATCGCGCCTAATAAAATAGACTCAACTAAACCAATCCTTATATTCCCGAACCCTTCTGCCCCACTATTTACGCAAAAAGACGCAACGGAATTAAGCAACGCAAATCATTTGGTGTTTGGATGCGGCAGATACGAAGGCTACGACGCTAGGATTCCAGAATATTACCGCGCGCAAGGAATTGACGTACGCGAGTATTCAATTGGCGATTACGTGCTAAATGGCGGAGAAGTTGCAGTAAGCGTTATGCTTGAGGCAATTACACGCTTAATCCCTGGGTTTATGGGAAATCCTGAGTCGATTGTTGAAGAGTCGTACACAGGATCGGACGCACTCTTGGAACACCATCAATACACGCGTCCAACTACTTGGCGAGGTATAAGCGTTCCGGAAATACTCACTTCCGGAAATCACGCCAAAGTTGATCGTTTTCGTCGAGATGAAGCTATATCTCGCACAAGCGAAATTCGACCTGATTTGATTGAAAAATTGGACTGCCACAAGATAGATAAGGCGGATCGAAAAACGCTTATGTCGCTCGGATGGGAAGTTTCCGGCGAACATCCGCGCAAAAACTTACTCTAGCAACAAAAGCCAGAAATACTCCGGCAACAGTATTGCCCTGCTAACGTTAATTACTTGTTGATTAGAGAACACTAACATTATTGCTGCCGCACGTACAACACAAAATCCCTTCACCATAACACCACCACCTGTTTAGTACGCTAACTTCAATGTACTAATATTCGTGTGGTAGAGATTTGAGATTTTTCGCACTGAGCGCGGCGAACGTCAGAGCCGCAGGCTGCTGATTCGCCAAGCGAAGAAGAAAAATCGAAAAATCTCTGCGATAGACACGGTTATTAACGATTAAACACGCAGAGTTTGGGGGATTTCTTTACGAGCACTAAAAGAGGACTGATGGAGCAACGTTCTTTAAAGAACAAAGCAGACAGCAAAACATCTAACAGCCAAAGCGACTGAAGGACGGGACGTGCGAGGAGAGAAATCCCCCAAAACTCGCGCCACAGCCTGAGTGCGAAAACAGATTGTAACGAAGCCGAAAAATAAATTAGTCGCGAGAAGGCTGAATAAACAACACGGAAGTTTCTCCGTAATTACGCGTATCAAACAGCTCCCAGCCCTCAGGCATAGTCGGCAAAACACTTCGCGCGCTACGCTCCAACACAATCAACGTATCTGCAGAAACGCTCACAACTCCGCTCGCAATCATCGAAGCCAATAAACTTTCGCAATCCGCAGTTTCGTAAGCATAAGGCGGATCAATAAAAACCAAGTCAAACGCTTCCCCACTATAATCCGCAACGAACTGCTCCGCGCGCTTTCGAAGAACCCTCATAGAAAGCGCAGAATCCCAAGCCTTTGAACTCTGCAACGCTTTCGACGTACGAAGTATAAGCGCAGCTGCTTGCGAATTTGCTTCAACAGAAACAAGCTCACGCGCGCCACGAGATAGCGCTTCAACTCCGAGTGCTCCCGTGCCAGCAAATAGATCAAGTACGCGCGCATTGTGCATAACATCCCACGAATCGAGCCTAGAAAATATCGCTTCTTTTGTGCGATCTGTAGTAGGTCTCGTACACGACTGCGCTGAAGTAAGCGGCAAAGATTTAAAACGTCCAGCAATAATGTGCATACTTATAGCTTAGCTGGAACCTGCAGACACGCACGTGGCGGCAGAAACTTTACGCGCGTGTAAAGTTTCGGTCGGCTACGCGCCAAAAAACGGCAGAAACTTTACAATATTACTTATCCGCCGCCTTAGGATCCGGAATTAAGAACGAGCAAGCGAGCGCAAAAGCGAGCAAAACGACGCCGGCAACCATCGCGGCAGCGTATCCGCATGTTACGCCACTCAAAGACGCAACATTCGTCATCACAGCATACAAAATTGCAAAACTTAAGCCGGCTCCCAAATTAAAAGCTCCAGCATTCATACCCGGCAAGTATCCCGGATTATCTTTTGGAGAAAGCACAATACCCAAGCCATTAAGCATAATATTTGCCATGCCAGAATAGCTCACACCTACCCACACTGAAAACAGCACCAAAGCCCAAGCAGACGGCATATAAGCAACATACACACCAAAAGCAACACAAATCATGCTAAACGCAATTCCAATACGCAACACAAGCCTGTACCCGTAATTTGCAGCAAGCACGCCCGAAATAGTGCCAAACAATAGCCCAATAATTGCGTAAGGAGTAAGAGTTACGAAACTTACCATATTTGTGCCAATATTTGCACCAAACTTACTATCGTTAGCAAGCTTTATCACAACGCCATTTATCAAAGCAAACACGCCAGTCATTGTCAATAAAGTGCACAAAAGCAAACCCCATGTACGACGCTGCTTCATATATGTTGTAGAAACCAGCGGAGCCGCGCTTAAAACTTCGATTTTCCAGAATATTGCGAAAAACAGCACAGCAACAAGCACAAGAATAAGCACCATAAGCCAGTTAGATTTAGCTAGTTTATTACTAAGTTCATTAATAGAAAGATATATTGCAAGAAACGCAATTCCGAGCGTTACAACTCCTAGCCAATCCATTCTGCTAGTAGCATCCGAGCGAGATTCATCAGCTAAAACAATAATCATAATAACAGCAATAGTTGCGATTGAAGCCATAATCCAGAAAACAGAACGGAATCCGTATTTACTGGCAAGCCAACCACCTAATAAAGCATCAAATCCAGCAATACCGCCATTTACGGAACTTAATATTGCCATCAACTTTGCGTAACTTTTTTCTTGCTGTACGCGCACGCGCAACATAATTAAGCACATTGGCAATACAGGACCGGAAGCACCTTGCAAAATACGCCCAAGCATAAGCATATTAACGTCTTGAGCTAGCGCAGAAATAATGCTTCCAAAAAGAGTTGAGATAAGAATTCCGGAAAGTACTTTTTTACGCCCAATTAGATCAGACAATCGCGGCAAAAATAGCGAAAATAATGCTGCAGCAGTAAAGAATATTGTTTGCGTTAAAGCGATTTGAGTATCTGTAGTATGAAGTTCTTTTGACATCGTCGTCAATACTGGCGAAAGCATAGAAACGTTTAGCTGGAACGCAAAGATAGCAGCAAGAAACGCCACCATTAACGCCAAAACGGAACGTCCACCCTTATCTAGCATACGCGTAGAAAATGTTGGAGATTCAACCTCAACCATAATCTAACCTCCGCTTAATTACGTAAAGTCATTCAAACGTCATTCAAAAGTCACCAACAATCATCCAATGCGCTTAATCGCATCTATAATCAAATTCCAGAATTTATCGAAATCAAGTTTTGTAGCAACTTGCGTATGGCATTCTTCTTCAGAAGGTTCAGTGCCACGCAAATCTGCAACGGTCATGCCAAGAGTTAAGTCACTGTTTATTTCAACATCAAGTGGGCAACGCCTTGTGCTAATAACACTTTTATCGATCAAATAAGCGACTGTGCAAGGATCATGCACTGGAGGATCAACAAAATCTTGATTATTCTTATAAGCTTTACGGAAGTAATCCATAAGATCGCAAGCAAATTTGGAAACAGGCGTTCCAATAGAATTAATTTTCTTCTGTATCTCTAAAGTGCACAAAGCTTGGTGAGTTAAGTCTAAGCCAACCATCGTAACTCGCCAATTTTCATTAATCACAACATGCGCAGCTTCAGGATCTGTCTTAATATTAAACTCAGCAACAGCACTACAATTGCCGCTATGATAGCCACCACCCATAAGAACTACTTCTTTAACGCGGCTGACAATTCTAGGCTCCAATCGCACAGCCATAGCAATATTCGTAAGAGGTCCAGTTGGTACAAGCGTAATTGTGCCAGGCTCATGGCTCATAATTGTGTCAATAATCCAGTTAACAGCATGCCCTTTATCCAAAGGTTTAGTTGGCACTGGAATATTTGCTCCGTCTAATCCTGTTTCTCCATGAACAGCAGCAGCAACTTTTAGCGGACGAACCATAGGACGGTCGCATCCGGCATGAACTGGAATATTAATTGCATGAGCTATTTCTAGAGTTGCTCGAGCATTGTATGTTACTTTTTCTAGGCTTTGATTTCCACCAACCGTAGTTACGCCGAGCAAATCGATACTAGGATTGCCAACAGCTAATAAAATTGCCATCGCATCGTCATGACCAGGGTCACAATCTAGGATGATGGAAGTCATACTAACTCCTTCATAAACACATGTATTTTGGAAGCAAATCGTGACGAATGCACTTCGCATAAGAACGCAAAATTAAGCATGCTCATGAATATTCGTCATGCGTTGAGAAATAAGTTCTGGATTAAACGACTCATGTACAGGCTGCATAGATTCAGTATTCAAAGCTGCAGCAGCAACCGCAAATCTGCCAGTTTTTGAAGAATCAAATTCGTTATATCGCGCGTAAATAAGCGCCGCAGTAGCAGCATCGCTAGAACCGTTGTCGTTGCCGACTGCTTTAACACCAGCATTGCTATTTCCGCGAGTTAGCATCATTCTCTGGACGCGCTTGACTGGGACAGGATAGAACGACACTCCCTCATCTGCAACACCATAAGCAACTCCTGCGCGACCGGCATTTACAAATACACGTTTTACTCCACGCTTGAGAAGCACATTCGCACAGCGAATTGCAGAACGCTCGTCAACAGCATTAATGCCAGTTAAAGCCTGCGATTCAGCAGTATCTAAAATAAGAGTGTCAATACGAGACAATCTAGAAAGCACTCGAGGAGCTTTTGCATCCGTAACTGCACGAACAACAATAGGACGGCGATAACGGTCACATAGCCACTCAATTGACTTTTGCGGAATATTAGTATCCAACACCAAAATATCAGCATTTTCAATAATAGACATACGCTCACGCAAAAAATCAGGAGTCATGTGATCGTAAATACTCATATCGTCTAAAGCAAGCAAACGCTGACCAGAAGCGTCACCAACATACATGTACGAAGCAGTCATCGACTCAGGAAGTTGCTTCGCATAACCAATATCTAAGCCATTTGCAGCAGCATCAATGCGGAAAAGTTCTCCGTTGTGATCGCCACCGTACACAGAAACCATGCTTGTGCGAATATTAAGACGCTCCAACGCGACTGCAATATTCCTTCCAACACCGCCTAGCATGTAGCGCACGTGGGAGGCATTAGACGTGTAATCCATCAAATCTCCGCAAGCAATGCCAAGAACATCCATGCTAATTCCGCCAACAACAGTCACATAACTTGGAGGAGTAACAATATATCCCTTACCTCGTAAATAGCCTTTGCGAATTAAATTGGAAATATGAGCGGCCACACCTGAACGAGTAATTCCTGCGAGATTTGCAAGTTCCTGCTGGCTAATCATCGGGTTTTGTTGAATCCAAGTCAAGATTTGTTGTTCGCGTTCAGTCATTGTCGCCTCATCTCTATTGTGATTACAAATGATGCCTACTATCTAGGATATTCACAATTCTCATAATATGCACGTAAATTTATGTAATTTTGTTG
>NZ_LXJL01000052.1:0-13273 GCF_001641215.1 Gardnerella sp. 30-4
ACACAGAAGGGCGTTACGATGGCACGTTCTACCGCTCGTAAAAGGGCTTTGAATACGCTGTATGAGGCGGATGAGAAGAATCAGCATATTCTTTCTTTGCTTGAGGAGCGAGTTAAGGAGCCTGGCGCTCAAACTCCGCTCCCAGAGTACGCTATTGAGATTGTTCGAGGCGTAGGAGAGCGACGTAACAGAATTGACAAGACGCTAAACCGCTATTCGACTGGCTGGAAAGTTGGCAGAATGGCTGTTATCGATCGCAATATTTTGCGCATTGCAGTTTGGGAAATGCTTCTTAACGATGAGATTCCAGATAAAGTTGCTATTGATGAGGCGATTGCGCTCGCAAAAATGTATAGCGACGACGAAGCTATTGCGTTTATTCACGGCTTACTAAGCGCGATTATGGCAGATAAAGACGCTTGCTTGGCAAAGTTTAATGGCGAATCTTCTCCTGAAGACGCTGCTACGGAAGAGTCTACGGAAGAAGCTGCTGCTGCCGAGTAAGAAGCAATAACTATCGCCGGCGCGTCGCCCGTCCGCCAACCTGAGTAGACTTACCACGAATATCCTAAAGCCATAAGGGGGTTAAGGTGGATTACAGCGACACCTTTGCCGGATTCGGCAGTGATGATGCAGTATTGGTGTTGGAGGATGGTCAGGTTTACGTTGGTAAGCCTTTTGGTGCGCAAGGTTCTACGCGCGCTGAGATTGTGTTCTCCACGGGCATGACTGGTTATCAAGAAACATTAACTGATCCAAGTTATGATCAACAAATCGTAGTTCAAACATTCCCACACATAGGTAATACGGGAATAAATCACGAAGATCCAGAATCTGCCCACATTTGGGTTGCTGGTTACGTAGTTAAGAAGCCAAGCCCAGTAGTTAGCAATTGGCGAGCTGAAGGTTCCTTGGAAGACGATTTACAAAAGCAAGGTATCGTTGGCATTAGTGGTATTGATACTCGAAAGCTGGTACGTCATTTACGCTCGGTAGGCGTTATGCGTGCCGGCATTTTTTCTAATAAGGCCCTGGTTGATCCGTCAACCGGGGCTTTTCGCACCGTCGCTTCTTTCGTTGATGAAATTAAGCAAACTCCTCAAATGCAGGGCTTGCGTTTAACGGATGAAGTCAGTACTAAAGAAACGTACACGATTGAGCCTTGCGGTGATTTTGAAGGAAAAGATCCACTTTACACTGTTGTAGCAGTCGACTTTGGTATTAAATCTATGACTCCTCACCGTTTGGCTGAGCGCGGCTGCCGCGTGCACGTTGTAAGCTCCTCAATAAGCTTCGAATCGCTGCAAGCGCTTAACGCAGACGGCGTATTCTTCTCGAATGGTCCTGGAGACCCTAGCCAAGCAAATCGCGAAGTTGAGCTTTTGCGCAAAGTTTTGGATGCAGGTTACCCGTTCTTTGGTATCTGCTTTGGAAACCAGTTACTTGGTCGCGCGCTCGGCTTTGGAACTTACAAGTTGAAGTTTGGTCACCGCGGTATTAATCAGCCTGTAAAAGACGTTACAACCGGAAAAGTGGAAGTTACGGCTCACAATCACGGCTTTGCTGTGGACGCACCTCTTGACGGTCCTGTGCAATCTCCTTACGAAAACGGACACTTTGGTCGCGTGCTAGTTTCGCATATTGACTTGAACGACAACGTTGTAGAAGGCTTGCAATGCCTTGATATTCCAGCGTTCTCGGTGCAATATCATCCGGAAGCTGCAGCAGGACCGCACGACGCTTCCTATCTATTTGACCGTTTTGTGCAATTGATGCGCGAAAACGCTCGAAAAAGCAAGTAATACTCGAAAAAGCAAGTAAGATTTTAAGATTTACGGAAAGAGAAGTTTACTATGCCAAAACGTACTGATATTAAGTCGGTTATGGTAATTGGTTCCGGTCCGATTGTTATTGGTCAGGCTGCAGAATTTGATTATTCCGGAACGCAGGCTTGCCGAGTTCTTCGCGAAGAAGGTATTCGCGTAATTTTGGTTAATTCCAACCCGGCTACGATTATGACAGATCCGGAGCTTGCGGACGCAACATATATTGAGCCAATTGACACTTCGATTTTGGAGCGAATTATTGCGAAGGAGCGTCCGGATGCGCTTCTTCCAACGCTTGGTGGTCAAACTGCGCTTAATGCTGCAATGGATTTGGGTCGTGCAGGAATCCTAGAAAAATATAACGTTGAGCTTATTGGTGCTTCTTTGGAAGCAATCGACCGCGGAGAAGACCGAGAGCTTTTCAAAAAAGTCGTTGAAAAAGCCGGAGCTGAGTCAGCAAAATCCTTTATTGCTCACTCAATCGAAGAAGTAGACAAAATTGTTGAAACTTTAGGATACCCGGTAGTAGTACGTCCAAGCTTCACAATGGGCGGCTTGGGCTCTGGTATTGCTCATAACGAAGAAGAGCTTCACCGCATTGCAGGAGCTGGCATTCACTATTCTCCAACAAACGAAGTGCTTATTGAAGAAGGCATTGAAGGCTGGAAAGAGTTTGAGCTTGAACTTATGCGCGACGCAAAAGATAACGTCGTAGTTGTTTGCCCAATCGAAAACGTCGATCCTGTAGGCGTGCACACTGGCGACTCGATTACAGTTGCTCCTTGCTTTACGCTTACAGACCGCGAGTATCAGAAGATGCGCGATATCGGTATTGCTATTATTCGAGGCGTTGGCGTCGATACCGGCGGTTGCAATATTCAGTTTGCAATCAACCCTCAAACTGGTCGCATTATCGTCATCGAAATGAACCCGCGCGTGTCCCGTTCTTCCGCGCTCGCATCTAAAGCAACCGGCTTCCCAATCGCAAAAATCGCAACGAAACTTGCTCTTGGCTACACTTTGGACGAAATTCAAAACGATATTACGCGTTCAACTCCTGCAAGCTTCGAGCCAACAATCGACTACGTTGTAACAAAGATTCCGCGCTTTGCTTTTGAAAAATTCCCAGGAGCAGACACCACGCTTACAACTTCCATGAAGTCAGTTGGCGAAGCAATGGCTTTGGCTGGAAACTTCCAGGAATCCCTTGGAAAAGCAATGCGCTCAATCGACAAGCGTCACTCATGCTTTAGCTGGGATGGCGAGCGCCCAAGCAAGGAAGAAGTTAATAAGCTTCTTGAAGAAATGCATACTCCGACAGAGCATCGCTACTTGCAAATTCAGCGAGCGCTTTGGGGTGGTGCAACTCCGGAGCAGATTTTTGCAGCAACAAAAATCGACCCTTGGTTTGTAGAGCAGCTGGCTCAAATTAACGAGACTGCGCTCGCAGTTCGTGAAGCTGAAACCTTAACTCCTAAAGTTTTGAAGCGCGCTAAGCTCGCTGGTCTTTCTGACGTGCAGATTGCGCATTTGCGTAATCTTGGCGACGAAGGCGAAAACATGGTTCGTGAGCTTCGTTGGGCTTACGGTTTGCGCCCTGTTTACAAGACTGTTGACACTTGCGCAGCTGAGTTCGACGCAGCAACTCCGTACTACTATTCTTGCTACGCTGACGAAAGCGAGTTGAAGAAGCGTGATCGCGAAGCTGTGATTATCCTTGGCTCTGGTCCAAACAGAATCGGCCAGGGTATTGAGTTTGATTACACTTGTGTTCACGCTGTTCAGGAATTGGGCAAGGATTACGACACCATTATGGTCAATTGCAATCCTGAAACAGTTTCTACAGATTACGACATGTCTGATCGCCTTTACTTTGAGCCTCTTACTTTCGAAGATGTGCTTGAAATTTACGAAGCAGAAAAGAAGCTTGGACCTGTTAAGGGCGTGATTGTGCAGCTTGGTGGTCAAACGCCACTTTCGCTTGCTGCTCGTCTTAAAGCTGCAGGAGTTCCAATTTTGGGAACGACTCCTGAGGCTATTGATTTGGCTGAAAACCGTGAGCTTTTCGGCGAAGTTCTTCGTCAAGAAGGCATGAACGCTCCTCGATACGGCACAGCGTTAAGTCTTGAGGAAGCAAAAGATGCAGCTCACGCAATTGGCTACCCAGTTCTTGTACGCCCAAGCTACGTGCTCGGCGGTCGTGGTATGGAGATTGTATACGACGACGCTCAACTTGCAAAGTATGTTGATCGCGCATTGGATGAAGCTCGAGCAGACACGGTTGTTTCTGGCAGATTGCCTTCGCCACTTTTGATCGATAAGTTCCTTCAGGACGCTATTGAAATCGATGTTGACGCGCTTTACGACGGTAACGAGCTTTATATTGGCGGCATTATGGAGCATGTTGAGGAAGCTGGTGTGCACTCTGGTGATGCTGCTTGTACTCTTCCTCCAAGCACGCTTTCGGACGATCAAATTCGACGCCTTCGCGAGGGTACGCTTTCGATTGCTCGCGGCTGCTCAGTTCGCGGTCTTATCAACGTACAGTACGCTTTTATGGCAAACACTTTGTATGTAATTGAAGCAAATCCTCGAGCGTCTCGTACTGTTCCGTTTGCTTCTAAAGCTACTGGCGTTGCTCTTGCTAAAGCTGCTGCTCGAATTATGGCTGGTGAAACCATTGCACAGCAGCGCAAGCGTGGACTTCTTCTCCCGCAAGGCGATGGCGGAGATATTCACCCAGGTCAGCAGGTTGCTATTAAAGCTTCTGTGCTGCCGTTCAAGCGTTTCCGCACTCCTGTTGGTCGCACGGTTGATATTTTGCTTGGACCAGAAATGCGCTCTACTGGCGAAGTTATGGGTTTTGATCGCGACTTCCCTCACGCTTTTGCTAAGAGCCAGCTTGCAGCATACAAGGGCGGTTTGCCTACCAGCGGAAACGTTTTTGTGTCCGTAAGCGATGCAGATAAGCGACAACTTCCACTTCTTGCAGTGCGATTAGTGGAGCTTGGTTTTACGATTTGGGCTACTGAAGGTACAGCTTCTGTGCTTCGTCGTTATGGCATTGATTCTGTTATTGTCGATAAGCTTTCTAGTCAGGGCGACACGGCGAAGGATATGCCAAATAGTGAGAAAGCGAACGAAAGAATCGGTAAGAATGTTGTAGAGCTTATCGAAAATGGTAAGATTGACATGGTATTAAATACGCCGAATTCAAGGGGATCGCGCACTGATGGTTATGCCATTCGTGCGGCAGCTGTAGCAGCTGATCTTCCACAATTCACTACTATTACCGAATTTGCACCAGTATTAATGGCTATTGAAGCTGTTAAGAACAATGATTATCAGGTGATGAGTATACAAGAACATGCTCAACAGCTGTTTGCAATTGAACAGGCAGAAAGTCAAGAAAGTCGGGCTTAATACATGACCGAGAGCATTCGTGATCAAGAAGTGCAGGCGCAACGATCCGATTTTGGTTTGCGTTTGAAGAACGCTATGGCAAAATATGGACCATTGTGTGTTGGAATCGATCCTCATCGCAAAATGCTGCTTAATTGGGGATACAACATGGATGCTCTTGGAGCTGAACTTTTTTCTATGCGAATGCTGCAAGCTATGAATGGTAGGGCAGCGGCAGTTAAATTCCAATCCAGCATGTTTGAGCGCTACGGTTCTAAGGGTTTCGCAGCGCTTGAGCGTGTGCTGTATGCCGCTCGTCAAATGGATATTATTACTATCGTTGACTGCGGTCATGGAGGATTGTCTACTACTATTTCTGCGCTTGCAGACGCATATTTTAAGCCTGGAGCTCCGCTTCTTGCTGATGCTATTACTTTGCTTCCCTATTATGGCGCACGTTCTATGGGCGGCTTAATTAACGAAGCTCTTAATAACGGTCGCGGTGTTTTTATTGCGTCTCTAACTTCTAATCGCGAAGGCGCAAGTTTGCAAACTGCTATTAGGCAGAGCGGAACTTACCGCGGAACTACTGTAGCTCACGGAATTGCTCAAACAGCTCAAAGTTTTAACAATAAAACTAAAGGAATGGGTTCTGTTGGTTTAATTGTTGGAGCTACTATTGGCGACTGGATGAACGGTGGTGGAATTGACGTAACCAGTTTTACTGGTCCAATTCTTTCTCCTGGTTACGGGTGGCAAGGTGCAGAAGCTGACGATTTAAAGCGTGTTTTTGCTGGTACACATGGTAATGTATTGGTAACTGTTTCGCGTTCGATTGCGTCGCATGGTCCAAATATTGGTGAACTTTCGGCTGCAACTGAACGCATAGCATTGGATATTCGTCAGGCTCTTGTTGATTCAGGCGAATGTGTGTAAACGAGGGGTAAGCAAATGGGTGCCACGGATGAGGCTGCAGTTTCGCAGTCTAGACGTCGATTAATCGTATTAACGGGTCCTACTGCGGCTGGTAAAGGCACAGTAGAAGGCATACTTCGTGAGAAGCATCCTCATATTTGGCTATCTGTTTCTGCTACCACTCGTGCGCCTAGACCTGGTGAATTTAATGGTATTCACTATTGGTTCTTAGATGAAGAAGAATTTGAGCGTCGTAAGCGTAATGGCGAATTCTTGGAAACCGCGCTAGTTCATGGCATGGCTCATTATGGTACCCTTCTTCAGCCTGTTTTGGATCATCTTACGCAAGATATTCCTACTTTGCTGGAAATAGATTTGCAAGGAGCTAGGCGCGTAAAACAAGAGGCTGCTCGTCTTGGATTAGAAGTTGTGTACGTGTTCATTGCGCCTCCGAGCTTTGAAGAGCTTAAGCGTCGTCTTATTGGTCGTGGTACTGAAACTCCTGAGCAGCAAGCAAAACGTTTGGAAACTGCTAAAGTTGAGATTGCTGCAGCTAAAGAGTTCGATGTTGTTATTGTGAATGATAATGCTGAGCGTGCTGCAGATGAACTGTGGAATGTTATTGCAAGCGAATACGACTTATAGTTAAAACTTACGCAATATCCAATCGGTAGCATATAATAAGCCTTTTGGAACTATTGTAGCACCATAGAATTTGGAGAATATTATGGCATTAGGCACTCAGCCAACACCTACTGGTCTTGCGAATCCACCGATTGATGATTTAATGCAACATGCGGATTCCCAGTATGCGCTTGCCTTATTTGCTGCAAAACGAGCACGTCAAATTAATGCTTATTTTACTCAGCTTAATGAAGGTTTGCTTCAAAATGTTGGCCCACTAGTTGAGTATCAAAATCAAGAAAAGCCTTTAGCTATTGCTTTCCGCGAAATTAATGCTGGATTGCTTGAAGAGACTCTTGGTGAGGACGACTTAAGCGAAGGTAATTAATAAGCCTTGCTAATAAACGTCTTTATGGGTATTCGCAGTCGCGTATCATCCGTGCTCAATAAAGCGGATGCACGGCTGCGTTTTTCGCTTTATTTAGCCTATATTTAGCCTTTATCGACTATGAACTTAAGGGGGAAATGTGGAAGAACGTAAATTAATTTCTGCAGAATCTGTAACTGAAGGTCATCCTGACAAGTTATGCGATCAAATTGCTGACGCTATATTGGACGATATGCTTCGTCAGGATTCTCATGCGCATGTTGCTGTAGAGGTTTGTGCTTCCGTTGGTCAGTTCGTGGTTTTTGGTGAAGTGCGTGGTGAAGTTTATAGCGATATTCCGGGAATTGTACGTCAAGTTGTTCGTAATGTTGGCTACACGAGCTCCACAATTGGTCTTGATGCTGATTCTTGTGGTGTTATGGTTTCTTTAACTGAGCAAAGTGCGGAAATCAATCAAGGTGTTGCTAGGTTGGATGCTTCTTGTGAGAGTGCATCTTCTCGTGAGGAGCGCTACGCTGCTCAAGGTGCAGGCGATCAAGGTGTTATGTTTGGTTACGCTAGCGACGAAACAGATACTTTAATGCCTTTGCCGATTTATCTTGCTCATCGTTTAGCTCAAAAGCTTGCTAAAGTTCGTAAAGATGGCACTGTTGCGCATTTGCGTCCGGATGGGAAAACTCAAGTAACGATTGAGTACGATTCCAAAGGCACGCCTAAACGTTTGGATACTGTGCTTATTTCTACTCAGCATGATCCAGAAGTTTCTAGAGACTGGTTACAAGATCAGCTTGTTGAGCATGTTGTTAAGCCTGTGTTGGACGAAGTTCTTGCTCAAAAAGTTGCGCACGATTCGTACCGTATGCTTGTAAACCCTACTGGTTCTTTTGTTTTGGGAGGCCCTGCTGCTGATTCGGGCTTAACTGGTCGAAAAATTATTGTTGACACTTATGGTGGTGCTGCTCATCATGGTGGTGGAGCTTTTTCCGGTAAGGATCCTAGTAAAGTTGACCGTTCTGCAGCTTATGCAGCTCGCTGGGTTGCAAAAAATATTGTGGCAGCTGGTTTAGCTCATAAGGCAGAAGTTCAAGTTGCTTATGCTATTGGTATTGCTGATCCTGTAAGCGTAAACGTAGAAACTTTCGGAACTGAAGCTGACGGTATTACGCGCGCAGATATTGCGCGTGCTGTGCGCGAAGTATTTGATTTGCGTCCGGCTGCGATTATTGACGAGCTTAACTTGCTTCAGCCAATTTATGCTCCAACTGCAGCTTATGGTCATTTTGGTCGTATGGATGTCAAATTCCCTTGGGAAGAAACGAATCGTATTGAGCAATTGAAAGATGCGCTAARARASWRGTTTTATTGATAAATTTTGCTGTAAAATAATAGTAATTATGTGATGTAATTCAAGTAAAACTAAGGGTTATTTATGGCAGAGCAACCTTCGCTAGACGGCTTAGCGCGTAAAACAAGACGTAAGCGCAATGCTGTTTCTCTAGTGCCTGCTAATGAATGCCCTATTGCGCATGTGATGCTCGATGTTCAAGCTTCACATTTAGGTCGTACTTTTGATTACTTGATATCGCAAGATCAAGATGAATCTGCTCAGCCTGGGGCGTTTGTACGCGTTCGTTTTGGAGCCCAAAAACTCACTGGAGTTATTTGGTCTCGTTCTTCGCATACAGATACCCCTCATGCTGCTTTAAGATTTTTAGAACGAGTGTTTCCCTCAGATGTTTTGCTTTCTAAATCTTTGCGAGACGATATTGACGCCATAGCTAAAGCTTATGGTGGAACTAGCTCAAATATTTTGCGTCTTGCTGTGCCTCAACGCGTAGCTCGTGTTGAGCATGAGGAAGTTTTTGACAACATACGCTTGCAACGCAGAAAACAGTGGCGTGAAAATCTTAAGAAGCGTTTGCAAAACGATAACAATACAAACCCAGGTTACGCTACAACTTCTCGCATGATTTATGATTACGAAAATGCAAATATTTTATACAATGCATTAATCAAAAAATCTACTGACGCAAGTTTTAGTGAAAATAAAACAGAAAATCAATTAGTCAAGCAAGCAGAAAATAATTCTTCTCAATCTTTTATTGTAGACGCTTTACCAGGTTCTTGCCGACTTGCACAAGATTTAGCGTGGATGATTGTCACTGCTTTAAGTGCGTGTAAGCAAGCTGTTGTAGTTTTGCCGACGCTAAGAGAAGTCAATGATGTAATGCGCGCGCTAATGGTTTATGGCTTAAAGCCATATAAGCGCGTCAGTGAGAATCATCATGGTTTTTCCGCTGGAAGTTTTGATGGTGATGTCGCTCGACTTTGTGCTGCGGATCCTCCAGCTGACAGATATAGAGCTTGGCGTGCAATCGCGTCCGGAATAGTTCCTTGCGTTCTTGGCACTAGAGCTGCAATGTATGCTCCAGTTGATGGAGATGCTTTATTTGCGATTGTTGAAGATTGCGCGTACCAATATGCTGATGGCATGATGCCGTATGCTCAAGCGCGTGGCGTTATGCGGCTTCGTGCGAAAAGGCATGGCGGCGTATTTGTGTCAATGTCGTATTCCAGAAGCGCACTTAGTCAAAGTGAAGTAGACTGCTATATGTCGAATGCGCAAGATGCGCAAACTACTCAATCTGCGCAAAGTGTGCAAGGTGTGCAAGGTGAGCAAGCTGTTCAAATTGCTGAAATTGCTGAAACTGCTGAAACAATAAGCGGATCTAGTATCCCTGTAAGCGCGAGTAAACTTGCTCGCGAAAAGTTAGTTCCTTGGGTTCGTTGGCTTAATCGTGAAGCTTTACTAAAATTAGCTGACCCAAGCATTGGCGCTCGCATACCGCATAGCGCAGTAAGAGCTATTAACGATGCTCTTTCGGATGGTAAGCCTGTGCTGCTTTCTATTGCGCAAGATGGCGTGACGCAATCGGCTATATGTTCTTCGTGCAAACGTCAAGCGCGTTGTAGACGATGCACCGGGCCTCTTGATGTTGCAAATAGTCAGCAGACAGCACGTTGCTCATGGTGTGGTGCTAGTGCAATAAATTGGTCTTGTTCTAATTGTGGCAGTAGCAATATGCGAGTTATACGAGTTGGCGCTGTTGGCGTTGCAGAAGAATTATCTAAACTATTTCGTAACGTGCCTATTATTATTTCGTCACAACACCAACCGAACGGAATTATCCAGTGCATTGATGAAAAACCTGTAATTGTTGTTGCAACTCCTGGATGTGAGCCTCGCGTACAAACGCAAGACGCAAATTGTAATGGAGAATACGGTGTTGTAGCAATACTTGATACGTGGGTAAGTTTGTACGCTTCAGGGCTTGATTCGCGAATAGATACGCTTAATTCGTGGATGAAAGCTTCTGCTTTATGCGCTCCTAGAGCGCGTGGAGGAAGTGTACTTCTTATTGGTGAAACGTATCCTGTTCTTGCGCGCGCGCTTACATTGTGGGATACGACTCAACTTTCTTGCAATGAGCTTTCAGAAAGAGCTCAAGCAATATTGCCGCCTTGCGTAACTGCAGCATGCGTATGGGGTGCTCGTGATGCGGTTATGCGTGCGCTTGAAAATATTGGTGCAATGCAAGAAAATCTTGGGTGCGAAAGTAGTCAAGATGCTGATTTTTCAGCAATTTCTCCATTATTAGGAATTGTTCCAATGCATCCGCCTGTTACAGACAAATACCAGCATTTTGACGATATTTACGACCGTGTAAAAGCTGTAGTAAGAGTTCCGCTTTATTTAAGACAAGAATTAGTGAACCGATTGCACAAGGAAGTAGCTCGTCACGTAGCAACACGTGCTGCAGGAGAGTTGCGTTTTTGTGTTGATCCAAAAGATTTATTAGCGTACTAACTTACTAATAGG
The DNA here is from genome assembly GCF_001641215.1 of Gardnerella sp. 30-4. NCBI lineage: Bacteria > Bacillati > Actinomycetota > Actinomycetes > Bifidobacteriales > Bifidobacteriaceae > Gardnerella > Gardnerella sp. 30-4. The sequence goes on from NZ_LXJL01000052.1 coordinate 11,036, forward strand.
GGAGAGAAAAATGGTAAAAATATATCATTGCGCAGTTTTGGGAGATCCTATTTTGCATTCGCTGTCGCCTGTGCTTCACAACACGGCTTATAAGGCTTTGGGGCTTACGAATTGGCAATATAGTAAGGAAAAAGTAAGCGAAACGGATCTTCACGATTTTATTACGCATCTTGATGATTCTTGGAAAGGCTTAAGCCTTACTATGCCGCTTAAAAAAACCGTAATGAAACTCGGTACACCTTGCGACTACTGGTCGCGCACACTTAACGTGGCAAATACTGCAGTTTTTACTAGCAACCCAGCAGTCGCTTCGCAATCGCAAATAAAGCTATACAACACTGACGTAAGTGGCATATTAATAACATTTATGCAAGCATTACATGAGCGCATATGCGAAGTAAAAAAGGCTGTTATTATTGGCAGTGGCAACACTGCATCCTCTGCACTGGCAGCTTTAATTGAAATTGCGCAAGTGGCAAAGCTTGAGCAAGTGCAAGTTGTTGCTAGAACTGAAGATGACGGTAGTGTAAAAGGCGTTGAACGTTTTAATAATCTTATACAAAAGTATTGCGCTGATTTTCCAAATAAAATAAGCATAGGTCAAAATAATAAAAGCGAAGAAAATGACGCTATGTATGAGCCTGTGCAAGGTATTGAGTTCCCAACAATAAGCGAAGAAGTATTTTCAAAATTTGCAGACTATAGCGCAGAAAAATTGAGCGCAGAAAAATTGTCAGAATGTGATAAATCTCTCATTTTGAGATCTTTAAATTCACTAGAAGCTGTTCGTGCAATCGCAGAAGCAGACATAGTAGTAAGCACAGTTCCAGCGCATGTAGCAGATCCAATTGCGCTTGCGTTGAAAGCATACTGTCAAGATAGTGCGCATAATCAAACGAAATTAGGAACATTGCTTGACGTAGTTTACGATCCTCGCCCAAGCATGCTACTTAGTGTATGGCAACAATATGGTTGCGCTATTGGCGGAGAAGAAATGCTTTTGCAACAAGCTTTAGCACAAGTAAGTCTTATGACGATTGACTACAGGCAATCTAAAGAAAATTTTGAGGATTGTGCTGAGACTGGCGCTGAGGATTGTGCTGAGACTGGCGCTGAGGATTGTGCTGAGACTGGTTCTGAGCTTGGTTATAAACCTAGTGCTGACAAGGCTAGATATTACGATGACTTAAGTAGTCTCATGCGAAAAGCCTTACAGGAGGCATTATGAGCGATAATACGCAACATACTACGCAAAGTGATACGCAAAGTGATGCGCAACATACTACGCAACGTTCCGCGTCGACTGGCGTGCAACTAGCTGACGGATTTGAAGTTATGCTAATTACCGGCATGAGCGGAGCTGGGCGATCGCACGCTGCTAACGCGTTGGAAGATATGGGATGGTATGTTATCGATAATCTTCCGCCAAAACTGCTCATACCGCTAGTAGATATGATGACTTCATCCGGTTCTAAAGTGCATAAGCTTGCTGCTGTTATTGACGTGCGTTCTAGAGGATATTTCGACGACCTGTTTGCAGTTCTTGCGCATATTGATGACCTTGGTGTAAAAACGCGAATTCTGTTTCTAGATGCTTCAGATGCTGTGCTTATTAAGCGTTATGAGTCTGTGCGCAGACCGCATCCTTTGCAGCGCGGCGGCAGACTTATTGACGGTATTCTAGAAGAGCGAGAGCTGCTCAGTCATTTGAAAGATTGCGCAAATATTATTATCGATACTTCTGCACTTAGTATTCACCAACTTTCTACAAAGCTTTACGAAGGATTGCTTGGAAAAGGCTCTTCTACGGTTTCTGTGCATATTTTCAGTTTTGGATTTAAATACGGCATGCCAATGGACGCTGATTTTGTTGCCGATATGCGATTTTTGCCGAATCCTTTCTGGGTTCCTGAATTAAGGGAGCTTACAGGTAAGGATCAAGCTGTGCAAGATTACGTTTTATCGAATCCTGCGGCAATTGCATTCTTAGATTCTTATGAAAATGCGCTTCTTACAGCTATCGACGGATTCGCTAAAGAAGACAAGCATTACGTGACTATTGCTGTAGGATGTACTGGTGGTCAGCATCGTTCTGTTGCCGTAAGTATTGAGCTTGCTAGACGTTTGAGATTGCACGGTTTGCAAGTTACAGTATCTGCAAGAGAGCTGCAGAGAAGATCGTAGTAAGTGAAGAAGTAAAGTAGCGAAATGCGATTATGAAACTAATCAATTAAAATT
>NZ_LXJL01000053.1:0-4304 GCF_001641215.1 Gardnerella sp. 30-4
AAATAAATATTGATAATTAACAGGAAAGGTAGCATTGTGACTGAAATCACTGCTCTAACTGATGAAAAATTACAAGGTTTGCGTGAGGATTTTGACGCAAATCCTTTAAACCGTTTAGCTATGAATGGTGTGACTGCTGCTGGTATTGATAAAGTCGCGCGTAATTATGATCGTGCGCGCTTATTGCAGCGTCGTTTTTCTACCATTGTTGATAACGGAGATGCAACACATCAGGATCGTTCTGGCCGTTGCTGGCTGTTTAGCTCGTTGAACGTGGCTCGTTTCATTGCGAAGAAATCCCTTGGATTGAAGGAATTTGAGTTTTCTCAGAACTACGCAATGTACTATGACAAGCTTGAGCGAATTAACTACTTCTTGAAGGATGTTGCGGCTTTGGTGCGTGCAGGTGAGCCTTCAGATTCTCGTTTGATTCAGCATTTGTTGCACGATGTTATGGGCGATGGCGGTCAGTGGACCATGGCTATGAACGTTTACAAGAAGTATGGTGCTGTTCCTAAGGATTTGTTCCCAGAAACCGCTTCTTCTAAGAATACTGGTGCTATGAATACGCAGTTGCGTGCGCTTTTGCATACTGCTGTTGCTCATATGTATGCGAATGCCACTGAAATTGATGAGATTATTGCGGATGCTACTGCTGCAGGTCACAGGATTTTGACAATTCACTTGGGTGAGCCACCTAAGAGCTTCGATTGGGAGTGGACTGATAGCGACGGCAAGTTCCATCGCGATGGTGAGATTACGCCAGTTGAGTTCTGGAAGAAGTACGTGAATGCTGGTCTTGAGGATTATGTGTGCTTGGTTGACGATCCTCGCGCTGAACATCCTAAGGGCAAGAAAATTGCTATTGAGCACTTGGGTAATGTTGCTGGCGGAGACGCAACCGAATATTTGAACGTGCCAAACCAGTTTATGAAGGATTGCGTGCGTAAGATTTTGGTTGAGAAGGGCATTCCAGTGTGGTTTGGTGCCGACTGCCATCCTATGATGGATCGCGAGAATGGCGCTTGGGCTACTGATTTGTTCGAGTATGGTCGCGTTTATGGCGTTGATTTTGATTTGGATAAGGAAGCGCGTGTGCGTTTTGCTGATTCTGCCATGAATCACGCTATGGCTTTTGCTGGTGTGGATGTTGCTGACGATGGCACTACTACTCGCCGCTGGCGCGTTGAGAACTCTTGGGGCACTGATATTGCAGATAAGGGTTACTTTACGATGAGTGACGATTGGTTTACTGAGTACGTGTATGAGGTTGCAGTGCCGAAGAATCTGCTTCCGGAAGAATATCGCAAAGCCCTAGAAGAACCAGCAATTGTTTTGCCGGCGTGGGATCCAATGGGCGCTTTGGCTTAGCTTAAGCGCATTGGGCGCTTAAGCTAAGCCAAAGCGCCGCGCTCACTATTGCGAAAAGCACACTGTGCTTTTCGCAATAGTGAGCGCGGCGGTGCTTGCATCTTTATTCAAGATGCAAGCACCGACCACATCAAATGTGGTTGTGCTTTCAACGCAAGCTCGGCGGTGTTCTCGTCTTTATCTTAAGACGAGAACACCGACCACACCAAGTTAGGTTAACTCTTTGCGCAAGCGCGGCGGTGCGCGTTTTGTTTTATAGGATGGTGACAAATGTCTTCTGCAGCTGAGCAGCGTACTTCTCGCGCGGTAAAGAAGGAAGTTGAGGAGGGGCGCAACCCTCTTAACTCTGCGAAGTTCCAGCGCTGGGAGGACCAGGTTGGTGTGGATCGCATTATTAACCGCCGCGTGCTTGAGCTTGAGCCTTTGCCAACTCCTGCTCAGGTGCTTGGCGAGTTGCCATTGTCGCCGTATGCGCAGGATATTGTTGCGCAGTCGCGTGATGAGATTCGTGGCTGTTTGAATGGCGACGACGATCGCCTTCTTGTTATTGTGGGCCCGTGTTCTGTGCATGATCCTAAGGCTGCTCTTGATTATGCGAGTCGTTTAGCTAAGTTGCGTTCGGAGCTCGAAGATGAGCTTCTTATTGTTATGCGCGTGTATTTTGAAAAGCCGCGCACAGCTCTTGGCTGGAAAGGTTTGATTAACGACCCGGATATTGATGGAACGCATGATATTCATAAGGGTTTGTTGCTTGCGCGTAAGACTTTGCTCGGCGTGTTGGATGCTGGTTTGGCTGCTGCTACTGAATTTTTGGAGCCGACTAGCCCTCAGTTTATTGCGGATGCTGTGAGTTGGGGCGCGATTGGTGCGCGTAATACGGAGTCTCAGATTCATCGTCAGCTTGCTAGTGGTCTTTCTATGCCGGTTGGTTTTAAGAATGCTACGGATGGTTCCGTTTCTGCGGCTGTAAATGGCTGCTTAGCTGCGAGCCAGCATCATACGTTCTTTGGTATTGATCATCTTGGTCGCGCTTGTGCTGTGCAGACTCTTGGCAACCCTGATTGTCACGTGGTTTTGCGCGGTTCTAGTAAAGGTCCTAATTATGATGCTGCGTCGGTTGCTTCTGCTGTTGCTTCGATTCGTTTGCGCTTGGGCACTGGTTGTATGGCTTCTAACGGCGTGGTTGTGGATTGTTCGCATGGTAATTCTGGCAAGGATGAGCGTCGCCAGATTGAGGTTGTGCGTGAGATTGCAGATCGTTTGGCTGATGGCGAGCAGGGTATTAAGGGCGTTATGATGGAGAGCTTCTTGCAGGGTGGCAATCAAGATCCTGCTCCTCTTAGCGAGCTTGAATACGGCAAGTCTATTACAGATCGTTGCATTTCTTGGGAAGATACTGCCAATTTGCTAAGAATTTTAGCTAAATCTGTAGCAACTCGCCGTAGAGCTTAGAGATTAGAGATTGTAGTAAGATAATCTCAATTAATTTCTACTTGGCTTATATTCCTTACTGTATTTGCCGCCTATTTTTGCATTATATTTTGCGTACAAGGGAGTGTGTTGAAATGTATAACAAAGACTTGAATAAAGCTAATAAAGCGAATAAAGGTTTTATGTGTAAAGCATTACCGGTGGTGCGTTATATATTGTTAGCTTTGATTTACAACGGTGTGCTTTTGTTGGCTCTTGCATGGTATCGTGGCACGCATAGCGCTGGGTATACGCTTGTTACGTTTTCTGCTTTGTGGTTTAGCGTTTTTATGCCGTTTGTAACTGGAATTGCTTTAATTGTTTTTGCTAGCGGATGGCGTCGCATTGTTGGTACTTTAGTTTGTGTGCTTCTTATAGCTGGATTTTTTGCTTTTCTTGCTTTGCAGGATCAAATTATTGCGTTTTTCAATGTTCCTGTTGTGAATCCTTGGTTTGATTTTACGTGCGGAGCATTGCTGAAGATTGCGACTTTGACTTTTGTTATTATGACTTTAGTATGCGTGTTTTTGGTTAAGAATAACGATAAATGCGTAAGTAGCGAAGTAAAAAAGGATGATTCTGCTAATGCCTAGTACTGAGAAAATTACGAAAGTCGCTGTTGTCGGTGCTTTAGAGGAAGAAGTTGCACATATTGCTAGCGCGCTTGAAAACGTGACTCACGATAAGTCTGCAAGTCTTGATGTATCTTGCGGCACTCTTGACTCGGCGAATGGCAGTAAAATCGAAGTTGCAGCTACGGTTGGCGGAATGGGCTTAGTAAATGCTGCTGCAACTGTGCAGTATCTTATTGACACATACAATCCTCAAGCTGTAATTTTTTCTGGAATTGCAGGAAATCTTAATAAAAATTTGCATACGAACGATGTTGTTCTTGGAAAGACTGTAAAATATCTCGATACTGATATGCGTCTAATCGGTCAGTGGAAGCCGTTTGCAAGCGAATTTCATTCGGATGATTACTTGCTTAAAGTAGCTAGCAATGTATTAACTGACATGAAAATCACGCATATTGCTGGAACGATTGCGTCCGGCGGATATTTTGTTGATTCGCAAGAAAAAGTTGCGGAAGTAATTGCAGCTACTAAAGCAGATGCAGTTGAAATGGAAGGTGCTGCTGTCTTGCATGTTGCTGCTCGTAATGACGTTCCTGCGCTTATTGTGCGCGCAATGAGTGATAATGCAGACACTGAATACGAAACTTTCCGCGCTTTCGATATTTCCGAATACGCGGACACTGCTGCAAAAATTACTGTAAATATAATTCGCAATTTGTGACATTTCGACACGCCGATGTAGTCGCCGACCTTCATTTTGCTTAGGTCGCGTCAAATATAACGCCAAATACCGCCGTTTTTGATACCCACTTTATTTTTGCCGGTGAGGTTTTACCCACCTGTTTACGATGGTTGCGTTAATAAAAAAAGATAGGGATTAATTAAGGA
>NZ_LXJL01000053.1:5018-12824 GCF_001641215.1 Gardnerella sp. 30-4
CCTTCATTTTGCTTAGGTCGCGTCAAATATAACGCCAAATACCGCCGTTTTTGATACCCACTTTATTTTTGCCGGTGAGGTTTTACCCACCTGTTTACGATGGTTGCGTTAATAAAAAAAGATAGGGATTAATTAAGAAAATGCGCCCAATTCGCAATACGGCTATAGGAACGCGAAAATGTGGTGGGGCGCAAGGCAATTCTTCGCGAAAGGAAAGAAGAATATGCGTAACGATATGAATAAGTCAAATATGAATAAATTTAATATGAATAAAAGCGCACTTAAGTTCCGTAGTATTGCTGCTGCGGCGCTCACTTTCGGCTTGTGCGCAACTTGCGCTGCTTGCGGCGACAATAGTCCAGCGGGCAGCAACAACGCAACCGGAGCGCAGAATGCAAAAATTTCCGGCAATTTCCAAGGCTCGGGTGCTTCTTCCCAGCAGGTTGCAATGGAAGCGTGGATTGCAGGATTCCAATCTAAAAATCCGGGTGCAAAAATTGCCTACAATCCAACCGGTTCTGGTGCTGGTGTTACCACTTTTATGACAGGAGCCACGGCTTGGGCTGGTTCAGACAAAGCGTTGAGTAACGACGAAGTTGAAAAGTCTAAGTCGGTTTGTGCTCATGGAACTACGGCTTTCGACGTGCCTGTGTATGTTTCACCAATTGCGATTATTTTCAACCTTAAAGGTGTTTCTGATGCTGGCAAGCATATTAATTTGGACGCTTCGACGATTGCTAAAATTTTCGACGGAAAAATTACGCGCTGGAATGATGACGATATCAAGAAGCAGAATCCTAAGCTAAAGCTTCCAGACACCCCGATTACTGTTGTTCACCGCTCCGATAAGTCTGGCACAACGCAGAATTTCTTAAGCTATGTGAAGGATGCGGCTCCAGACGATTGGTCGCACGATCTTAGCGAAAACTGGCCAAATAGCGTCGGTCAAGGCGCAAAGGGAACTTCGGGCGTTGTATCTACTATTCGCATGGCGAATGGTGCGATTGGTTACGCTGATTTTTCACAGGTCGGTAAGCTCGGCACTGTTGCAGTGAAAGTGGGGGATACTTACAATGAGATTTCTCCGGAAGCTGCTTCTAAAACTTTAGCTGATTCTGAAATTGACGCAGACGCTTCTGCAAAATATCCTAATCGCGTTGTTATGAAAATTAATCACAATACGCAATCTAAGGGCGCTTATCCAATTGTGTTAGTTTCTTACGATATTGCTTGCCCGGTTTATAAAGATGCAGGAACTGCTCGATTTGTGAAGTCTTGGCTGAGCTACGTAACTAGCGCGGAAGGGCAGAATGCTGCTTCTTCTGCTGCTGGAACAGCTCCACTTCCACAAAATTTGGTAAGCAAAATTAACGCATCGATTAAGTCTGTTAAAACAGGAAAATAAAAACTTTACAAACTGGTATTATGAACGTATCGGTTATAAAGGAGAATGATTGAGTTCTACGAAAAATGCGAAAGCAGTCGCGAATAGTGCAAACGAAACTGCTAAAATTTCTGAGAGCAATAGAAAAAATTATGTTGGCACTCATCTTGCAGACCGTCTTTTTAAAGGCGTGGCTGCAGGCTGCGGCATGCTAATTTTGCTTGTTCTTACGGCAGTTGCAGTATTTCTGCTGTTTTGTGCTTTGCCGTTAATAAGTGGAAATCACGATCAAGTAAGTCATGTGTTTGCTGATTTTACTGGTGGTAAGGCACATGATTTTATAAGCTATGTGTCTCCGCTTATTTTTGGCACAGTGCTTATGTCTGCGCTCGCGCTGCTGTTCGCATTTTTTGTGGCAATTGGTATTGCTCTATTTATTTCTTATTATGCACCTAAAAAAATTGTTCCGCTTTTCAGTGGAGTAATTGATTTGCTTGCGGCAATTCCATCCGTAATCTATGGTTTGTGGGGCGGATTGGTTTTGGTTCCAGCTATGTATCCTTTCTGGGATTGGGTTTCTAAACTTTTTGGCTGGATTCCGTTATTTTCTGGTCCGGCGGCTAATCCTTCTCGTTCTGCTGCTACAGTTGCATTAGTTTTGGCTGTGATGATTTTGCCGATTATTACTTCTATGGCTCGCGATATTTTCCAGCAGGCTCCGCGTTTGCAGCAAGAAGGTGCGCTTGCGCTTGGCGCTACAAAGTGGGAGATGATTAGATTAGCGGTTCTGCCGTTTGCAAAGTCTGGTATTGTGTCGGCTTCTATGCTTGGGCTGGGTCGTGCTTTAGGCGAAACGATGGCAGTTTTGATGATTTTGTCTCCTGGATTTACTTTTGGTATCAATATTTTCAAGGCTTCTCAAAATCAAACTATCGCAGCAAATATTGCAGCGCAGTATCCGGAAGCAAACGGACTTGGCGTAAGTGCGCTTATTGCAACCGGCTTAGTTTTGTTCGTTATTTCTTTTGCAGTCAACTTTATTGCTCGCAAAATCACAGGAAAGGCGGGCGCATAAATGGGGAATCAAATTAATAATATTGAAGTGCTTAGCGAGAATACTTTTGCCGAAAAGTCTGTCGAAAGTTCTGTTGAGAATTCCGCAGAAAATTCCGCAGCTCCGGTTATTGACTTCAACAAATTCCGCCCAACTCGCTCACACATAGCTGCGCGCAAACGTAAAGACATGCTTATGCGCGTGCTGATTTTCTTATCTTTTGTTGTGGCACTTATTCCGCTTATTTCTTTGCTTTTAACAACCATTATTAATGGTATTAAGCGCTTGAATTTTGATTTTCTCACTCATAACATGACTTACGTTGTGGGCGGAAATGCTACTGGAACTGGCGGTTATGGCGGAATTTTGCACGCGATTATTGGAACTCTTGAAATAACGCTAGGAGCTATGGTTATTTCAATTCCGATTGGTTTAATGTGTGCTGTTTATTTGGTTGAGTATTCTCGCGGAAACAAAATTTCGCGCATAATTAATCTGCTTGTTGACGTTATGAGTGGTATTCCGTCTATTGTTGCTGGCTTGTTTGCGTTTTCAATGTTTGCTTTTCTTGCTGGCCCAGGTACAATCAATGGTTTTGAAGGATCTGTGGCTCTTTCTCTTCTTATGATTCCAACAGTTGTGAAGTCTTCTCAAGAAATGCTAAAAATTGTGCCTAACGATTTGCGCGAGGCATCTCTTGCTTTGGGAGTTACTCAGCAGCGCACAATTACAAAAATCGTTTTGCGCACTGCTCTTCCGGGAATTGTGTCTGGATGTATTCTTGCGGTTGCGCGCGTTATTGGTGAAACTGCGCCACTTCTTATGGCTTCAGGCTTTATTGCTTCAACGAATCTCAATTTATTTGACGGGCAAATGACGACTTTGCCGGTGTACGTTTACCAAGAATATTCCAAACTTTCTGCGAATTGCCCAGCTAATGCGCCGACTTCTTGCATAACGTCAATTCCGATGGAGCGCTCGTGGGCTGCAGCTTTAACGCTTATTGTGTTGGTGTTGTTGCTAAATATTTTGGGGCGAATTGTAGCTCGAGTGTTTTCTGTAAAAGCGAGATAAAGCGAAATAAAGTAAAGCAAAGCGAAGCGAAATAAAGCAAAGCAAAACGAATTAAATTTTTAGAAAGTGAGCATAAAATGGGTCAGCGAATTGATGTGAAGCATCTGAATATTTATTATGGCGATTTTCTTGCTGTAGAAGATGTGAATATTAATATTGAGCCAAATAAAGTGACGGCTTTTATCGGACCTTCCGGATGTGGAAAATCAACAGTTTTGCGCACCTTAGACCGCATGCACGAAATCACTCCGGGCGCGCGAGTAGAAGGACAGGTGCTTCTTGAAGGCCGCGATTTATATGGCAAAGATGTGGATCCTGTGGCTGTCCGCCGCGATGTTGGCATGGTTTTCCAGCGCCCAAATCCTTTCCCAACAATGTCTATTCGCGAAAACGTGCTTGCTGGAGTTCGTTTGAATAATCGTAAAATTGCTAAGAGTGATGCTGACGATTTAGTTGAGTGGGCTTTGCGAGGCGCGAACTTGTGGAATGAAGTTAAGGATCGCTTAGATAAGCCGGGTATTGGTCTTTCTGGCGGTCAGCAGCAGCGACTTTGCATTGCTAGGGCTGTGGCTGTGCATCCGCAAGTTTTACTTATGGATGAGCCTTGCTCAGCTCTTGACCCTATTTCTACGTTGGCTGTGGAAGATTTGATTAATGAGCTTAAAAACGATTACACGATTGTGATCGTGACGCATAATATGCAACAGGCTGCGCGTGTTGCAGACTACACTGCATTCTTTAATTTGAAAGCTGTCGGGAAACCAGGTCATCTGGAATACTTTGCAGACACGACTACTATGTTCAACAATCCGCGCAACGCTGAAGCTGAGCGTTATATTTCCGGTCGTTTTGGCTGATTTGTTATATACTTTTTTGATTTCGGTGTATTTCCTTGGTCAGCACGTGCGCGTAAGGTCAGAGCTGTTCGGTTGTTCAAAGGTTTCGCAATTTTCATAATTTTATGTGAGATTTTGTGATGCCTTCGTTCATTCGACGAGTCGCAGTAACCTCTGCGTGAATGCCCAAATGTAATTGCGTACGCGATTGCTCAAGTGCTTTCGCCGCGCTTTTCTGGTCTTTTGCGCTTGTAAACCAAGGAACAGAGAGTTTATGGAAAAGTTCTTCCATCTCAAAGAAAACGGCACGAATGTATCAACGGAGATCACTGCAGGTCTCACTACATTCTTCGCAATGTCGTACATTATCATCGTAAATCCAAATGTATTAAAAGAAACTGGTATGCCATGGGGTGGCGTGTTCTTAGCAACAATTATTGCTGCTATTATTGGCACGCTTGTTATGGGCTTATTTGCTAACGTGCCTTATGCTCAGGCTGCTGGTATGGGCTTAAATGCATTCTTTACGTTCACAGTCGTAAAAGGCTTAGGCTTTAGTTGGCAGCATGCAATGTGCATGGTGTTCTTATGCGGTTTAATTAACATTATTATTACCGTTACTAAAATTCGTAAAATGATTATTCGTGCCATCCCGACTTCGTTACAACACGCAATCGGCGGTGGCATTGGTTTATTTGTGGCTTATGTTGGCATGGTGAACGTTGATTTGATTAAGTTCACTCCAAAGGATGACAAAGCTGCAAAAGTTGCGTCTCATTTTGGTGCAGCTCCTGCAATTCCAGGTCTTGCTGTTTTAAAGAACCCAGTATTGTGGTTGTTCCTCATTGGATTGCTTTTGGCAATCGTGCTTACTGTGTTGAATGTTCGTGGATCTTTGCTTATTTCCATTGTTGTTACTGCATTAATCGGTATTCCAATGGGACTTACAACCATGAGCAATTCTGTTTCAGTTTCAGAAGCTTTTAATAATTTGCCAACTACTTTCTGCGCAATATTTAGCGACAAAGGCTTCTCAACGCTGTTTGCAGACCCTTCGCGTGTTCCGCTTGTTTTGATAACGATTTTTGCATTCTCAATGTCTGATACTTTCGACACCTTGGGTACCTTCATTGGCACTGGTCGTCGTACAGGTATTTTCTCTGAGGCTGACGAAAAGGCTCTTGAAAACGGCTCCGGCTTTAGCTCCAAGATGGATCGCGCTTTGTTCGCTGATTCCATCGCAACTTCTGTTGGTGCAATTTTCGGTACTTCTAATACCACTACTTATGTAGAGTCTGCTGCAGGTATTGGTGCTGGTGGTCGTACCGGTTTGACTTCCGTAGTTGTGTCTATTTGCTTCGCGCTTTCTATAGTGCTTGCTCCTGTAGTTTCCGCTGTTCCTGCTGCTGCAACTGCCGGCGTTCTTGTAGTTGTTGGTTGCATGATGGCAAGCTCTTTGAAGGAAATTGCTTGGGATGATATTTCTGAGGCAATTCCTGCATTCTTCGCTGCAGTGTTCATGGCATTCTCTTACAACATTTCTTATGGTATCGCCGCCGGCTTTATTATGTACTGCTTGGTAATGACTTGCAAGAAGCGTGCTAAAGAAGTTCATCCAATGCTTTGGATTGTTTCTTTGCTGTTCTTACTTGATTTTGTTGCTAATGCTGTGCTGTAAATGTGCATTTAATGTAAGGGTGCATTTTACAAGTAGTGAACTTGTGAAACAAAAAATATAAAAGTAAAAATTAAAAAATTAGAGGGTATGTAAATTGTATGCCCTCTTTTTTATTTCTATAATATTTCTCTTGACATTGTCCTAACAGCGTATTAAAATTACCCAACGTAAACCACAGACCGTTGGTGGGATCGCGAGATTCCTGAAATTGATGTGTCATGCCAGCACAGGTTGAGCGAGGATTTATAGCGGATCTCGTTATGAGTCGAAAATTTAGCACGCTTTAGTGCTTCTTATGTTGCTCTGCCAGTGCGCAGGGCTTTTTTATTGCCCTGTTTAATTAAGCTTGATGCGTTTCTTTCACCTACGGCCAATTTAGGAAGGAACGCCATGAAGAGGCCCGAAAAGGAAGCGGTAGTTGCCGAGCTTACGGAACTTTTCCGTAATGCAGACGCTATCTACCTCACCGAGTACCGCGGGCTTACCGTTCCGCAGATTTCTACTCTGCGCGAAAAGCTAGGCCGCGATACTTCCTACTCTGTGGCTAAGAACACGCTTGCTCGTATTGCTGCTAAGGAAGCGGGCATTGAAGGTCTCGACGAGCTTCTCGCCGGCCCAACTGCAGTCACCTTCGTTAAGGGTGATTTCATTGAGGCTGCTAAGACCTTGCGTGATTTTGCCAAAGAGAATAAAGCCCTCGTCATTAAGGGCGGTTTCGCAGATGGAACCGTTTACGATGCCGAAGGTGCAAAGCAGCTCGCCGACTTGAAGTCGCGCCCACAGTTGCTTTCCGAAATGGCCGGCGCGCTCAAGGGCACCATGTCCAAGGCCGCTTGCCTGTTCAACGCATTGCCAACCAAGGCAGTTCGTACAATCGACGCTTTGCGCGAGAAGCAGGAAAAGGCCGCTTGATTCCCTTGCAGCTTGCTGCATGAGACCAACCAAATATAAAAATGTTATGGTCGTAAGGCATAAGGTATGCCCGGCCAAGTAAGAAAGGAAGCCAATTATGGCTAAGCTCACTAACGAAGAGCTTCTTGAAGCTTTCGGTGAAATGACCCTCGTTGAGCTCTCTGAGTTCGTCAAGGCATTCGAAGATAAGTTTGATGTCGAAGCTGCTGCTCCTGTAGCCGCTGTTGCTGCTGCTCCAGCTGCTGCTGGTGCTGCTGAGGAAGAGAAGGACGAGTTTGACGTCGTTCTCACCGCTGCTGGCGATAAGAAGATTGCAGTCATCAAGGCTGTGCGTGCTTTGACCAGCCTCGGCTTGGCTGAAGCTAAGGCTCTCGTGGACGGCGCTCCAAAGGCTGTTCTCGAGAAGGCTAAGAAGGAAGATGCTGAGAAGGCTAAGGCTGCCCTCGAAGAGGCCGGCGCTTCCGTTGAACTTAAGTAGTTCTAACTTTTTGTTGCTTTGCGCGTAACGCAGTTTTATGCGTGTGTGCATAGTGAAAATTAGGCGGTAGGATTATTCCTGCCGCCTTTTTTGTTGCGTCCCAACCTTTTCTTTACTCGTGCGTAAAGTTTTTGCCGCTATTTCGCACGCAAACGACCTTTTATTTACAACGCTGTAAAGTTTTTGCCGGATTAAGGCGCGTAAACGACTTTTCCTTTACTCGCGCGTAAAGTTTTTGCCGCGCGCGTCATGTAAAAGTGGGTTGTTGGCGTGTCGCGAGGGAATGGCGGTTTTGCAACGGTTTTGCGGCTGGTTGGGGGAGTATTCAAGAGTTTCCTGAGAGTTTTCTGAGAAAAATCTTTAAAAACCTTGAAATTGACATTTTTACGA
>NZ_LXJL01000054.1:0-11280 GCF_001641215.1 Gardnerella sp. 30-4
ACTTTATACAGAAATAAAGAAAGATTCAAAAAATACTGAAGATACTTTCGACCAACTAAGTTCCGAAGAAGAGAATTTTGAAGAATTAAGTTCCGAAAAAATTATAAATAATTCTCGTAAATGTGCCGAACCTATACTGAAAAATCAAGAAGTTGTAATATACGCTCATGAGTGCAAGAAGAATTCAAAACATCATTTTGAGTTGACTGCAGATTCTTTAATAATTCTTGTTGCTCATAAAGCTGTGTTATTGTACGCGTCTGATTTGCAATCGGCAGATCGAGCTTTGCTCGAGATGTTGCGAAAGTTCTTGCAAAAAAATTCTTCAATAACAGTATTGCATGATTATAAAAAGCATTTGGGATTGCTAAAATCGCTAAAATTATTCGATTCGAATAATTCATTTGGCACTCCACTTCTTGATACTCGATTGGCATCATATTTATTGGAGCCTGATTTTCGAGCTGAAACTTTAGAAAATATGGCTGAACATTATTTAGATATTCAGTCAGATGAAGATAATTTGGGTGAAAATGAAGCTAAGCAGGGTGAGCTCGATCTTCTTATTGACGATGAAACGCCAGCCAGTGAAGAAGAAAATAATGAAAAGCAAACTCAAGCGCGTGAAGCTAAATTCTTAAGAACTGCGCTTCTTATTCGTCTTTTGGCTCTTCATTTTGCTTCAACACTTGATGATAGAAAACAAACTGGTTTGATGACTGATTTGGAAATGCCTATTTCGCGAGTTTTGCGTGGCATGGAAGACGTCGGTGCTGCAGTTGATATGCAACGTTTAAGTGGTATGCTTAAGCAATTTTCTGCAGATGCTGAGTTCGCGCAAAATATGGCTTGGAAAGTTGCAGGTAGTTCTGTTAATTTACAAAGTCCTAAGCAGTTGCAGCAAATACTTTTTGAGCATTTTGGTCTTAAACCTACTCGTCGCACAAAGAATGGCTCGTACACGACTAATGCCGAAGCTTTGCAAGCTATGTACGTTAAACTCGATCCCGAAGAGCCTGCAAGTCAATTCTTGGGCGCCTTACTTAAACATCGCGAAACTAATAAATTGAAGCAGATTGTGCAAAGTTTAATTGATGCGGCTCATTATGATGATAGGCGCATCCATACAACTTTTGAGCAGACTATTGCGGCAACTGGTCGTTTAAGTTCTGCTGATCCTAATCTCCAGAATATTCCTAATAGGAATGCTGCTGGTCGTGAGATTCGTGCTGCTTTTATTCCAGGAGAAGAATTTGAATATTTAATGAGTTGTGATTATTCACAAGTTGAGCTTCGTATTATGGCTCATGCATCTCATGATAAAACTCTTATTGAAGCATTCCGTTCCGGCGCAGATTTTCATAAATATGTTGCGAGCTTAGTTTATAAGATTCCTGTTGAACAAGTAACGCCGGATCAACGTTCTCATGTAAAAGCTATGAGCTATGGATTAGCATATGGATTGAGTACTTATGGACTAGCCAAACAGCTTTCTATTAGTCCGGCTGAAGCTGAAATGTTGAAGAATAAGTATTTTGATACTTTTGGCAATGTTCATGACTATCTGGAATCTCTTGTGTCAAAGGCAAAAGAACTTGGATATACAGAAACTATGTTTGGTCGACGTAGGTACTTCCCGCAGCTTTCTTCCAATAATCGTGCATCTCGTGAAGCTGCTGAGCGCGGAGCTCTTAACGCTCCAATACAAGGTACTGCCGCAGATATTATGAAACTTGCTATGCTTCGTGTTGATTTGGGATTGCGTGAAGCAAAAGTTCGTAGCCGAGTAATATTGCAAATACATGATGAATTGATTTTAGAAATTTCACATGGTGAGCAAGAGCAGGTAGAAAATATTGTGCGTAAAGCTATGGAAAATGCTGTGCATTTAGATGTTCCTCTTAATGTTTCTACTGGAGTTGGTGTAGATTGGCAACTAGCAGCGCATTAACACTACTTAAAGGTAGAAGAAATGATTAGATTAAGCAAAGTAATTGAAGCTATAGAAACATTATACCCATTAAGCTTTGCTGAAGAGTGGGATGAGCCTGGTCTTATTGTTGGAGACTTGAATTCCCAAATTCAGCGAATCGTATGTGTCAGTGATCCTACGATTAGCGCAGTTGATCGAGCGTTATCAATGGGTGCCAACCTATTAGTGACTCATCATTCGCTATTTTTCAAAGCTGTGCATGGAGTTTCAAACGAAACTGTTCGTGGTGAAATTGTACAGCGTTTAATTAGTAATAATTGTGCGCTATGGGTTGGTCACACTAATGCGGATGTCGCGTGGCGTGGAGTTGCTCATGCTGCGGCAGAGTATTTTGGTCTTCATAATTTGCGTCCAATTGTTGTTTCTAAACAGATCGATTCTGCTGGACGTAACATTGGCTTAGGCAGAATTGGTGTTTTGGATGTGCCAATATCATTGCGTGATTTTGCGCAAAATGTTTTTAACGTTCTTCCTCATACAAAAGTTGGTGTTCAAGTTGCTGGAAATCTTGATGCGAAAGTTAGTACAGTAGCTGTTTTGCCTGGTTCTGGGGAAAGCTTGTTAGATGAAGTTCGCAAGGAAAAAGTTGACGTATATGTTACAAGCGATTTGCGTCATCATCCTGCACTTGACGCAATTGAGCGAGCTAAATATGAATCGAAACTGCGTCTTTCTTCTGGTGAAGATTACATTCAACACACATATCCTATGATTATTAACACTTCTCATAGTGCTATTGAGTCATTGTGGTTTACTTATGCGATTAATGATATTGCTGACTGCATAGAAGAAATGTATGGAGAGCGTCCAGAAGTTGCTTGGTTAGGTGAAGCTTGCGATCCATGGAATTACGTTATTAATTGAGGCTTTCATTTAAAATTCAAGCTTTTTTAAATAACGTCAACATGACGTGAAAACTACTCGAATATATGAGATACTTATATTATGCATATACGACCAGGTTCCATGTATCCGCTTGGCGCAAACTATGATGGCGCTGGCGTGAATTTTGCGCTGTTTTCCGAAGTTGCAAAGCGCGTTGAATTATGTTTATTTGATGAGCATGATAATGAAACACGTATTGATATGACTGAGCAGAACTCATACGTGTGGCATAACTATGTTTCAGGCATACAGCCTGGTCAGCGTTATGGTTATCGTGTTCACGGACCCTATGATCCTTCTCATGGTTTATGGTGCAATCCTCATAAGTTGTTGCTTGACCCATATGCCAAGGCGATTGAAGGAAATATAGACGGTGATGAGAGTCTTTTCTCGTATTGGTTTGATAATCCAGATGATATTTCAGCAATGAATACTTTGGATTCTGCGGATCATACGATGAAGGCTGCAGTTATTAACCCGTATTTTGATTGGGGTAATGATCAGCACCCTATGATTCCGTATCATGATTCTGTTATTTACGAAGCTCATGTTCGTGGAATGACTAATCTTGATAAACGTGTTCCTCCAG
Organism: Gardnerella sp. 30-4; assembly: GCF_001641215.1. Taxonomy (NCBI): domain Bacteria; kingdom Bacillati; phylum Actinomycetota; class Actinomycetes; order Bifidobacteriales; family Bifidobacteriaceae; genus Gardnerella; species Gardnerella sp. 30-4. The sequence continues at coordinate 3,468 of NZ_LXJL01000054.1, forward strand.
ATATTAGAGGCACTTATGCTGGACTTGCACATCCAAGCGTTATTTCTTATTTAAGGAAGCTTGGTGTTACTGCAATAGAATTGATGCCTATCCATCAGTTTGTAAACGATTCTTTCTTGCAAAATAAAGGATTAAGTAACTACTGGGGATACAACACTATTGGTTTCTTCGCTCCTCAAAATTCTTATTCCAGCTCTGGTCAGCGCGGAGAGCAAGTTAACGAATTTAAGTCAATGGTTAAGGCGTATCATGCTGCAGGCATGGAAGTGATTCTAGACGTTGTCTACAATCACACTGCTGAGGGCAATGACCGTGGTCCTACTTTGAGTTTCCGTGGTATTGATAATCGTGCATATTATCGTCTTGTAGATAATGATCAGCGTCATTATTTTGACACTACTGGTACTGGTAATTCCTTACTTATGCGTTCTCCAAAAGCGTTGCGGTTAATCACAGATAGTTTGCGTTATTGGGTAACTGAAATGCATGTCGATGGCTTCCGTTTCGATTTAGCAGCAACTCTTGCTCGTCAGTTCCAAGAAGTAGATAAACTTTCTGCATTCTTTGACATTATTGAGCAGGATCCCATTATTTCAAGTGTGAAGCTTATTGCTGAACCTTGGGATATTGGTGTTGGTGGATATCAAGTTGGTGGATTCCCTCCAAGTTGGTCTGAGTGGAATGGAAGATATCGCGATTGTGTTCGCGACTTTTGGCGCTCACAACCATCTACATTACCTGAATTTGCTAGCAGGCTTATGGGTAGCTCAGATTTGTATGAGCAAAATGGACGAAAGCCTGTAGCTTCCGTGAACTTTATTACAGCTCACGATGGCTTCACTATGAACGATTTAGTTAGCTATAACGAAAAGCATAATGAAGCTAATAAAGAAGGCAATTGCGATGGTGCAAACGACAATCGTTCGTGGAATTGCGGTGTTGAAGGACCTACTAATATTCACGATGTTAACGAATTGCGTGAACGTCAAATACGTAATTTGTTCTCAACTCTTTTGATGAGCCAGGGCATTCCTATGATATGCGCTGGTGATGAAGTCATGCGCACGCAAAATGGTAATAACAATGCTTATTGCCAAGATAACGCTATTTCGTGGATAAGCTGGGATTATAACGAAACTCAGCGAGATATGTTCGATTTCGTTTCTAAGCTTATTCACCTGCGTTTGAAGCACCCTGTGTTGCATCGTCGTCGTTTCTTTACAGGTCGTTCTGCTGGAGATGATGTAAGCGATATTCCACAAGTTGAATGGCTTGACCATAACGGTACTGTTATGGATATGGAGGACTGGTCAAATACTCATGCTTTATCTGTGATGATTTATTTGAATGGTTCGGATATTCCAGAAACTGACTGGTATGGAACGAGAATGGTTGATAATGACTTTATTCTTATTTTTAATGCGCATTATGAACCTATTACTTTTACTTTGCCAGATAAACGTTATGGTGAGAAGTGGAAGTTGATTGTGGACACATATAATCCAAAGGGTCCGGAATTGTTATATGAAGCAGGATTTAATATTGTCGCACAATCTCGTAGTTTCTTGCTTCTTATGAGCGAGCATAAGCCAGAATGTTGAGTATTATGCTTTATTCGTAAAGAAGTTCGTGACTTGTAAAAACTAAAAGCAGCGCAGAAATTTAAGTTTCTACGCTGCTTTTGTTAGTTTAATTTATCTTTTGTTCTTATTCTATTTGTGCTTTTGAGCTTCTATTTAATATTAAAGCTTGATTTATTTTTGATTGAAGACGATCGCTTTGCATAGCCGCAACTTGTCGTGAAAATACAATAATCCATCCAAGAAATAGCAGACATGATAATGCTTCAACATTTGTAAGAGTATTATTTCCATGTACCCACTGATTTCCTGCCCACGCAGTAAGAATAACCGCTAAATCGGAAGCAATATAGAATGTGCGAGAAAGCCTAGGAGCAAGCCATGGAAGGCAAACAAGCATTGTGCAAATTAATCCTGTCACTCCTCGAGCACATAAATCATGTAAGAAAGGATGTGGCGTGTATCTAAAAGTTCCTATTCCAATAAACGATATTCCTCCAAGAATCAGCAAAGCTGCCATAACAGTTGTGCGCATCTTGAAGTGTTTAATCAGTTTTTGGTTATTGTGTTGTAGCATTTCGTGCTGTGTTGCAACGAATTCAGTAATAGCAAAGTAGCTCGTTATGATAATGCAAATTCCTGACAAAACAAGTGTTGCATTAAACATACTAGCTGCAAATGTTGTGCGGTCTCCAAGTTGAGAGAAATTATTGTTATACCAGTACGGATCATCTGTCGTAAGACCTGCAGTTGCAGCTCCAGAAATAACGAATAATGGCAGGAGGGAAGCCACAGTTTTAGCTTCAAGAAGTTCAGCTTGAATAAGCGTTGCGTATCCAACTATTCCAGATAAAGCTGAGCATAATACTGGTAAATAGCTGTTCATTGCCGCTCTGCCAATAATGCTATTAATAATAGATAGCAAAGCAAAAGACATAAGAAACATCGTTGCGCCGTAAATCGTAGAAAGCGCTGTTATTTCAAACGCGTGCTTAGCTACTCGAATTAAGTGATGGCTGATAACTTTTTTATTTGTACGCAAGTATCCAACAATAAAAGCGCCTACGCTGCACAAAGACACAATAGTTGAAGCTGTAAGGAATAATCGCTGGCTAATTTGCCAAAATGCTGGCATTGTTGCCATATACATTCTCATAATAATCATTCCACAAGCTGCACAAACTATGAATGATATTAACCCCATTGCCTCTGTTCGCTGGAAGCGTCCCATACTTAGCCCCTTTTTCTTTAAACTAATTCTATTGTATCGTTTGGTGGCTAGTAATGAGTTTTGTTAGTCGAATTTTGTAATGAAGAAAAAATTTTCATAATACGTGTGTCGTAATTTGCATTTGTCTGCAAAGTGCGCTATTGTAATTGATTGTGCTTGGAACTGGTAATCAGTTCAAAAGCCTCGGGGTGTAGCGCAGTTTGGTAGCGCGCCTGCTTTGGGAGCAGGATGTCGCAGGTTCGAATCCTGTCACCCCGACTTTTTATATCTAATGAAATATGCGTATTTTTGCTTTTTATTCTTATTTAACAGTACATGTCAATCGATAGTATTCATAGTATGAGTGGTATTAACGATATTGCAGATTGCACTACTTTTTGGAAAGCGCCGTATGCTAATCATCAATTAAAAGCTTATATTGAGGTTCCTGGAAGTAAATCTTTGTCGAATCGTTATTTAATTTTGGCAGCTTTGGGCACAAAACCAGTAGTTTTACAAGGATTATTGCGCTCGCGCGACACGGAGCTTATGATTAGCGCTTTATCTACATTTGGCGTTAGATGTGAGTCATTAAATGAAGATGGAACTAAGCTTCGTGTAATTCCTCCAGAAGACGGAGTTTTTAGGATTCCAGATAATGCTGAAGTGTATTGTGGTTTAGCTGGAACTGTAATGCGTTTCGTTGCAGCTTTAGCTTTATTTGCAAATAAAGCTGTGCGATTTGATGGCGATAAGCAAGCTTATGCGCGTCCTATGAAGCCAGTTCTTGACGGTTTAGAGCAGCTTGGTGCTCGCGTAGAGTATCAAGGAGAAGAGGGTTTCTTACCTTTTACTATTACGCCACCTTCAGTCGAATTTAAAATAAATAATTTTTCTGAAAAAATCGTGCAAATTGATTCTTCTTCATCATCACAATTTATTTCTGCGATGCTTCTAATTGGTTCACGTATACCTGGAGGCTTAAGTCTTAAACATATTGGTGACACATTGCCAAGTATGCCGCATATTCGCATGACTATGGACGATATTTGCAAAGCGGGTGGGGTTGTAAATATGACTAGCAACGCAATGTGGCATGTTAAAGAGAGCAAAATAGCTTTATCTGATACTGTTACTATAGAGCCTGATCTTTCTAATGCTGCGCCATTTTTAGGAGCATCATTGATTGCTGGAGGAAGTGTCAGTATACCTAATTGGCCGTTTTCTTCAACTCAACCTGGAGGATTGCTTCCTGGAATATTAGAGAAAATGTGCGCAAAAGTTAGTTTTGAAAAAACAAGCGATGATGCTGGAATAATGCATGTGGAAAGCGATGGTTCGATTAAAGCAATTCCGTATCTTGATTTGAGTGCAGCAGGAGAGATTGCTCCTAGTATTGCAGCTATTCTTGCTTTTGCGGACGGTCCGAGTGAACTTCATGGTATCGCGCATTTGAGAGGGCATGAAACGAATCGTTTGCAAGCTTTAGTTAATGAATTGAATCGAGTTGGGATTGGTGCTAAAGAGCTCGAAGATGGCATTCGTATTGAGCCAAGTAATCATATGCATGGGGAAGTAATGGAAACTTATGCGGATCACAGAATGGCAACTTTTGCTGCAATGCTTGGATTACGCATAGAAAATATAAGAATCAAAAATATTTCTACTACTCGCAAAACGATTCCTGATTTTCCAGGAATGTGGCATAGAATGCTTGAATAATGAATAATCCCGAGCCTTTTTGACCCGGGATTATTCATATTTATTTATTTTGTTCTACGCCGTTAAGCGCAAACAATTTAGTGCTCAAACTTGTTGCCGTAGCTATCTTCACCAGCTTCAGCAATGGTTGCAGCCTTGCGCGCAATAGCCAACTCTTCGTTCGTTGGAATCACAGCAATAATCACAGAGCTGTCTGGAGTGGAAATAACGCGTGGCTCCTTAGAACGAACCAAATTCTTTTCCTTATCGAGCTTAACGCCGAATGGCTCAAGCTTTTCGCATACGCGAGCGCGCACAATTTCGTCGTTTTCGCCGACACCAGCTGTGAAGGTAATGACATCAACGCCGCCCATTTGAGCAGTATAGTTGCCAATATAACCAACAATGCGGTGCACGTATACGCCGAGAGCGAGCTTAGCGTTTTCATCGCCTTCTGCGATGAGCTTGTGAATATCACGCAAATCGCCATGACCAGTCATACCCATCATGCCTGAACGCTTGTTGAAGAGAGTGTCAAGTTCGTCCACGTTCATGTGAGCGTTGCGAATAAGGTGGAATACTACAGCTGGGTCAATATCGCCAGTGCGACCGCCCATCATCAAGCCTTCGAGTGGGGTTAAGCCCATAGAAGTTTCGACTGGTTTTCCAGAAATCTGAGCAGAAGCAGAAGCACCGTTACCAATGTGCAAAACAATCTGCTTCAAACCTTCTGCAGGCTTACCGACAACGCTTGGAACAACAGAGCCAATGTATTCGTGAGAAGTGCCGTGAGCACCATAACGACGAATATGATAGCGATCTGCGATTTCCTTGTTCAAAGCATAAGTTGCTGCAACCTGTGGCAAATCATGGAAGAATGAAGAATCGAATACCATAATTTGTGGAACATCTGGCAAAAGTTCAGTCATGACTTCAGCGCCAACAGCTTCTGGACCGTTGTGAAGTGGAGCCAAAACTGCCAAATCCTTAACCTTATTGATTGTCTTTTCATTGACTAATGCAGGCTTAGGGAATGTTAAGCCACCCTGAACAACGCGGTGACCGACAGCAACAATGCCAGACTCTGAAAGCTTTGGACCATATTCTTCGAAGAATCCAAGTACGCGTTTCAAGCCCTGCTCGTGATCGTGAACTGGCTCATTGAACTCATGCTTTTCGCCATTGAATACGTGCTTGTAGTGGCCGTCAACTGGCTCGCCAATCTTCTCAACGATGCCGGAAGCGATGCCTTCACCGCTTTCCAAGTCAACGAGTTGATACTTAATCGAACTGGAACCAGAATTGATAACAAGAACGGTTTTTGCCATGTGGGCATCCTCCATAAGTATTGATAAGGCTTATAAATTGCCACGCTCTAGTTTAGCGTTAAGTTCCTACAAACTTAAAGATATTGAGTGCAATGCAATACCTCAAGGTTACGTACGCACTGTGATGCTGTTTTAGGAGCTTTATTATGTTTATTCTGATTGTGCTTCTAACGCGGTTAAAGCAACGGTATTAATAATATCTTGTACTAAAGCTCCTCTAGACAAATCATTTACAGGCTTATTTAATCCTTGCAAAATTGGACCAACAGCCAGTGCTCCGCTAGAGCGTTGCACGGCTTTATAAGCGATATTTCCTGCGCATAAATCAGGGAATACAAATACATTCACATGACCAGCAATACTATTATTTTTTGCTTTTGCTGCAGCAACTGTAGGAGACCATGCTGCATCAAACTGTATAGATCCAACAATTGCTAAATCAGGTGCTTTTTCTTTCGCAATGCGTGTTGCTTCCTCTACAGTATCAACATCTGGCCCTTTTCCTGAACCAAGCGTTGAATAGGATAGCATTCCAACTTTAGGGTTGAGTCCGAAAGTCTCTGCAGTGTGTGCAGACTGAATAGCAATATCAGCAAGCTGTTCTGCACTAGGATTTGGGTTGATTGCACAATCTGCAAATACAGATACGTGATCTTTGAAGCACATAAGGAATGCTCCAGAAACCAGCTTAGAACCAGGCTTAGTTTTGATAACTTGAAGAGCAGGACGTACAGTGTTAGCGGTTGAATTAACTGAACCAGAAACAAGACCGTCTGCTTGACCTAGTACTACTAGCATGGTGCCGAAGTAGCTTGCATCTGTTAATTGTTCACGCGCTTGCTTTTCTGTCATTCCTTTCTTTGCTCTTAATTCGCAAAGTTTTGTAATCATATGGCTTAGCATTGCTTCATCGTGCATAGATTGGAAACTAGCTTTGCAAAGAGAATTGAGATTTAGTTCTTCTGCTCGAGCAAGAATAGATTCGCGTTCTCCAATGATAATTAGATTTACAATATCACGTTCTAGCAAATAGTTTGCTGCTTTAAGAATACGATCTTCTTCTCCTTCCGGAAGAACTATAGTTTTCTTATTTTCTTTTGCTTTCCCTAATAAACTGTATTGGAAAGCATAAGGTGTAGTTGGAACTTTAAATGGTTGGTGGAGAGCATTAAGAACATCATTTTCTCGAACGCAATTTACGAATGTTTCTAATGAAGAATTTTTAGTTTCTTCATCTATTGGTGGCAAAACCCATAATGGAGTTTGGCTTACTCGGGATGCTTCGTCGTTTGAGTTTGCATAATTCCTAGAGCTATAGTCACGCATTAACTCAGCTCCAAGTTCTGGATCGCAGTTTGTAACAAATACTCCTAAAACTTGTGTGCATGATTTAAGAACGCAAGCATTTGCAGAATCTATAGTTTGTAAAATTTGTTGTGAGTTTCTGCCTTGAGCTGAAACTGTGAGAAAAACAGGTGATGCCAAGTCAGCTGCAACAGTTGCGTCGAAAGAAAACAGTTCTGGATCATATGCTGGGTTTGCGTCACTAGAAACAATAATAGAAGCTTGAGCAGAGGTGGATTGCAACAATTCGTTATAGCGCGCAACGATATCTCCTCGCACTGTGTCTTTATTTGTTCTAACTATTTCTGGAGTTGTTGCAATAACTTGCTCTAATTTCGTTGAAGTATTTGTGATACCCAAAAGTTGTTTAGTAAAAGTGTCATTTGGTTGAGCGCATGGACGAAAAACAGTAGTGCTGTAGTTATTAGACAGAATATGTGTTATTCCGAATGCAACAGCATTTCTGCCGTACATATCTTCGTTGCCGATAATTGTTACATTAATATGCGACACGATGCGTTCTCCTTTGATACTTCGTGTTACTGCTAGGTTTATATTGTTAATGTAAGTTTTGCATTTTGCAATATAAACAAACTTTTTCTATTGTACGGCTTATCTATGTTGTACACGCACAAAATAGTAATTATAAA
>NZ_LXJL01000055.1:0-11224 GCF_001641215.1 Gardnerella sp. 30-4
ATAAAAAAACGTATAAGCGAATATAAACTTAGTAAAGAAAATGAGCTGGGGTATCTTTCTTTTAGGAAAGCATATAATGCTGAGCCAAACCCTCTTGATTTATATGTGCTTACTTCATTTAGTTATAATTACCAACTAAGATTTAATAACTCCATGGAATTTAATAACCCATTTGGAAGAAATAGAAGTTCATTTAGTTCTAATATGGAAGAAAATCTAAAAAGATTCATAGGCAGGCTAAAACAAATCGACGCAACATTTACAGATGATTATTTCTCAGATTTTAATATTACTGAGCTTACAAAAAAAGATTTTGTTTATTTAGATCCGCCTTACTTAATTACTACTGGAAATTACAACGATGGTAATAGAGGTTTCTTAAACTGGAGTGATATGCAGGAACAAGAGATGTACAAGCTAATGGATAAATTGAGCAAAAGGGGTGTCAAATTTGCTTTAAGTAATGTTTTGTCTCATAAGGGTAAAGTTAATAATTTACTATTGGACTATATAAAAACACACAATGTATGTGTTAATCATTTAAAGTGTTCTTATAACAATTCTTCCTATAATTCTAGGGGAACTGGTAGCGAAGAAGTGCTAATAACGAACTATGATCCTTTAACCTATAGAATGTTATAAAAAATGAGACTTTTTGACCTATATCCCAACTTTTTCGATCATTTAAGGAAACTAATTAGAAAGGTAAATCCCATACTACTTATTGCAGTATGGGATTTACCTTTTACCAGGCTATTTCCTTATTTTTAAAGTATGAAGGAATTTGGCCTATCCCGAGCAATCCAGCTTTTACTTTATATGCACCAATAAGAAGTTGTTCGACATTAAGAGCACCGCCACACGTATTAGTTCGGTTATAAGTTGCAAGTAATTGATCATCAAATTTACCTACAAACTTACTAGAAACCCAAAGAAAATAAAACGCGGTAGAAGGAATACTTGAGTTAAAATTTTTCCACCATTCAACTGAATTTCTAGTAATACTACGCTGCTGATTGTCTTCGATATAACGAACCATTTCATCTTCCTGAGATATAGATTTGCTGTATCCATTACCATATGCCTTTGTGTCGATGATGATTCCAAAATGGCTGGTTTGTGCAATGGCATCCGGTTTTCTTCCTCCACCTAGATGCATTGCATCCAGCCCATAAACATTCTTAAATAAATCCGCTGTAAGTATCTCAAAATCTCTGTTTCGACTACTGTCATAAGCTATATCTAACAGCTCAATATATTTCATTGAAAGCCCTGTTAGCTTCAAGAACTTAGCCTTTACAGCATCAGCTGCTTTATCCTTAAGTTCAGCTGTAAGATCAAGATTAGGAATGCTAAAATCAAAGAAATCATCTTTTAGATTAACAACATTACCGTTATCTTCTATTCTTATTCCAAAATTATTTAAACCGTGTATATCATTTCTTATTTTTTCAATATCATCATTAAAACCTAAAGTTCTTAGCGAATTTATGAGAGAACTAAAAGATTTTGTTGTTTTAAGAAATTGTAGAATATATGCTCTACGAGAACGAACATAATTCTTATTCTTGCCATCTACTGCAAGGAATTCCCACGTCAGGAATTTTTTAACACGATTGTTTTTAGAACTTCCATTAGCCTGATTTAATGCATGAATTCCCCGAGCTGTTATAGAATAATTCTGAAATCCAGCCTTTTCTCCATTATCTGTTTTAACAGTAGTAGCTTGTTTAGTAACATAACCAACTTTTTCTAGCCAATTACAGATCATCCTTGCGTATTTGTCACTTGTACCTTCTATGTCTGATTTGATTTTCTTTTGTTCTTCAATTGATCCAGTGACAAACCAGTCTTTCATTAGAGCTTCATCATATGATGTGAATCCTTTCTCGCCACTAAATCCCAGCTGTTTACCAATATAAAACTTAGTTACGGGTACTTTTGCCTTTTCTAAAATATTTAGCACCTGAGAAGCGGGAGGATAACTCAATAGCGCTTTTCTAAGAATGTCTTGTTCTGTATTGCTTTTCGATGGTGAAGCAGAAAATTTTAGACCTAGATCAGTTATTTTACACAAATCAGTTTCTCTGTCATGTTTTACAAAATTTAAGCTAAGTGCCCACCGCAAATATCCATCTGCAGTCCAGTTATCTGTCCACATTTTTCCTGTTGTTTTTGATGATTGAGGTAGAATGGTAACTTGTATTAAACCATCAGCAATAGCCTCTTTTCGATTTTTGGCGGGATTGCCAGACGCGTTTTTGGATGTTCCTACTAGTTCTGTATAACTAAATTCATCAGAGTGGTTGTTTAGTTTTTGTAAAAGTTGATTTTTAATTCCCTGTAATGGAATATAGTTTGGAACAAGATTATGCGTTAAATTTGCATAGTGCAAGGATTTAGGGTCAAAAATTTGGACTACCAGCTTGAGTTTATCAAAATCTGAAGGGTTTTGAACCCAACCATATGTTCTAATAATCATTTAAAATCTCCTTATTCTTCTACATTTTCCATGATGTCTTCCAGTTTACAGTCCAATGCTTCGCAAATTTTGATGAGAACTTCAGTGGTGACGTTTTCACCTTTGCCAAGTTTGGCAATTGTTGATGAGCTGATTTTTGCAGCATTTTGCAAATCAGCTCTGTTCATGTTTTTATCTATTAGTAGTTTCCATAGTCGGTTATAGATTATCTTCATTTTTTTTGTTCCTCTCATTTAGCTTTTATTCATCATCATTTCGTAGTGCTGACTTTGGTTCATAAGAGTAAAAATCTTCTTAAATGTTTCTTTTGTTTGTGAAACATCCACACAGTCGTCTACGTAGTTGATTCCGTCAGTTATGCCAAACGATGATTTCGTTTGTATGTAGGACAGCATTGCGGATGCCAACTGGTATGCCGAATAGTCGTTATTACCGTTTTCGTCTGTGCAGATAAACTTCTCTTTGTTTTGTTTGAGAATTACATCTCTTAGCGTTGTTCCGTCATAACCACATAGCTGAAGGAAGTAATATTCCAGTATTCTTCTTATGACATTCATAAGAGGAATCGGTGCGTCTAATATTCTATACTCTTCCCATAGTGCCGCATAGGAGTTTTGTACTGGATTGTAGTTCATCATTTCCGATGGAATCTCAGGGTTTTGTTTTTCGCAAAGACGAACCGATGATTTGTTGTCATTCTTGGACACTAAATAGAAGTTAACAAACCGGTAGTCTTTCACTCTGTCGTAGGTTATTTCTTGATGGAAATAAGTGTTATGAGTGAGTATGAATAATTGTTTTATATACCTGTCTTTTACGTACGCGTCAGTAGGATGTACGTTGTTTTCGCAGACACATATCATTTCGCGGATTAATGCACTGACTATAAATAGAGTACTGCTGTCCATACTGGAAACTGGATCGTCAATGATTACAATCTTGTCAGTGTTTTTCTCGTCTGGAGTGTCACTGCCTTTAATTTGATGGTAGAAGTAGAGGAATGCTATGAAGTTCTTTTCACCTTCACTGAGGTTTGAAGCTATAGAGCCGTCATTGCGAATCACCTCATAGACGTTAGGCGTACTGACTTTTTCTCGTAGATAGAAGCCTTGGAATCCTGAATCTTTTAATAGCTGGTTGATGCTTTCAACGGTATCCCTAGTGTTTACCGTATTTTTAAGTAGGACTGAAATTTGGCTACCTATATTCTTAATTACTGAAGCGTTAGTCTGCAATCGACTGTCAATCTGTCCCAGCTCTTTTGTAATAGCACCAAGACTTGTTTTATAAGCCTTTATTTCATCTTTTAGCATATAGGATATGAGTTCCCATACTTGTTTTCTGCATTCCTGCTGTTTAGCCGGTTTGGTTGAAACGATAGCGTTATGCTCATCGATTGATTGGTTGAACTTTTCAATCATATCTGCCAGTTCATCAAGTAAAGGTTTTGTTGCTTCCAGTTCGTATGCTATGGCATAATCCTGCTGTTTTTTAGCAATAAGCTCCAAATTGCCGGCAATGACACCTTTTAATGCACTTAGCTTATCTTTATATGCAGCTATTTCAGCATCAGAAATATTTGATTCAGGTATCTTTGACATTGGAACAAAGAGAGTGTTTGCCGAGTCTTTATAATCTGCCTGTAGGTTTGTGATTGCTTGTGTTTCTTTCTCGAACTGTTCATCAAAGCAGGCTTTTATATCATCTTCAAAACTAGCAGGTAGTTGTTGTTGGCAAAAAGGGCATTTACCATCAGAAACAGAATGATAGTGAGCCATTCCTTGCTTTACCCAAGCAGTGCTGTTCATAGCTTTGATGAAATTGGCGAAAGGCGTATCTGAGCTACTTATAATCTTTTTCTCAATCAAATCCAAATTAGCAATATTATCTAATACAGCAGTATCCTTGATAACAGAAAATTTTTGAAACGCTACAGCATTCTTAGAATATGCAGTATCGTATAGGTTTTTAAGCTGAGACAAATCATGGTTAACTGCATTATAGTCTTTGAGTACTTCTTCTGCGAAAGTACTCTTTTTTAGTTTACCCATAACTGTTTGTTTAAAATCGTTTCTAATTGTTTGAGTTTTAGACCAACAGTTTTCTTCGAAAGATGCCTGTATTTTTATACGTTCATCTTCCTTATTGTTTTTAGCGGCGGATAGTTGGCAATTTTCTTCTGATAATTTTTCTTTTTGATTGGTCAAATCATTAATTTGGTTTTGAATCTGAATATTTTCTTCATTGAAAGTGAAAACACCAGGTAGATTATCGTAGTTTGCAAGATTAGCTTTGATGTAATCGGCATTATAAACATATAGCTTACAATCTTGTGATGCTGTATTGTTCGACCACGTAATACCACTGCTGTTTTTTAAAGTTTCAGCAATGGTGGATTTACCAGATCCATTATTCCCGTAGAAGAAATTAATAAAAGTAGGGGTAATAGTTACAGGATTGAGTTTGTAAGTAGCACCATCAATATGTAAAGATTGAATACTGGCTGGTATTTTTTTCATAAAGATACCTCCTAAAAAATAGAATCCTTAAAATCTATTTTTGCTTCTGTTAATTCTTCAATGAGATTGACAGGTTTAATAGCCCAATGAGAGTGATTGAGTTCAGTTATAGCTACATCCATGCTTTGGATACCTAAATCAAAAGCAACTTCACTAATCTTTTTTAGCGGGATTGGTTTTTTATCCTCAAATTTGCATTTCAGAACAATCTCGCATGAGTCTTTTCTAATTTTTTCTATTATTCCAACGTACCCATATTGATCGTCTGAAGCTTTGCCATAATACTCTGTTGTTTCAGGTACTACAAGAATTGGAAATCGCTGAATCTCTTTAATTGCGTCAACGGATAAATAGGCGTACTTGTCTCGTAGTTCATCTTCTGTATAAAAGGCTTCTATGGCTCTTTTCTTATCTACCTTTACAAAAACACTATCAATAACAGAACTGCCTACAACAAGATTATAGTAATCATACATTAAACCATCAGTAGGCGTAGCTATTCCTTTATCTAGAGTGGGAACTGTTGGATAAGGTGTAATAGTTATATGCTCTACATGATTTATGTTGTAGAGTTTGTTTGCATGTTGACTTATTTTGCCTGCTTCAGGCAACTGATTAGCGATGATTTTTTCTAATTCATTTCCCATACAGACACCTCTAATCTAAATGATCTACATGTTCGATGTTGTAGATTTTATTCGCATACTGATTAACAATTTTAGGGTTGTTAATAGCCTGAGTTATTTGTTTAGGTGACTGTTCTTCCTCATCACTTATATCATCAGCCTCAACGACAGGTATATCTGTCTCTGGGTTAAAAAATTCATTATCTTCTTTCACGTCTAGAGTTTTACTGCACTCAGCAACTTTTTCATTATTATAAACAGGCATTTCAAATCTTGAAATCTCGATATTTTGAGTAATTGTTGTGCCTATATCCTCATTAATCAATTTCCATTTACTGTTGATGCTGCTTTGTTTGTACCACGCTTCAAATGTTGATCTACCTAATCTATTGTTTGTTTTGTTTCTCAAAATATAATCCCACACGCTAACCAGAAAAAATTCCAAATTAATGTGAGTGACTGTTTGCAGTTGCTCCTTTTTTAGTTTGGTTTGGCAATTAATACTAAATTCTTCATCCGAACCAATGGATACATCTTTAATAATTGTTTCTAATATTGCTTTAACTAACCATTGCATTTTACGTTCAGCAAGGAAATCATTCGTCAGAGTCTTCATTTGTTGATATATGTGTAAATCATTTGACATTACACTACTGTGGAACGTTTTGATTGAAACCTCATCTCCTTGAGGAGTGTATGAGGATTTATGTGCGAGACATCGCTTGTAATTACTGGTACTTGTTTTGACGGATTCATCATATTGAGAAACATCCTCGCCAGTTATAACTTTTAGCAGGGATTTCATTAGATTCGAGTCGCTACACTCATCTTTATATCCGCTCATTCTAGATCGTGCGGATTTTTTTATTTTAGTGGCTTCAACCAGCAGGTTAAATAAGATACCACCGCTTAGATAAGGAACACGCACTGGAATGCTTTCTTTTGAAGTCATCTTAAATAACCCCCTTTTTTGAAAAATCTTAACTGTTTTAGTCCTTATTAACACCCTTTTCGATTGCGTTCAACTCTATTAACTATAGGTTAGAGATTGAAAGATGCGAGTCATGCAAATATTCAAAGTCTTTCACGCATATTTTATCAAAAAAGTTTGGTTTTTGATAGACCGAACTAAAGGAAAAAGATGCGTATTGAAAGTCTTTTAATGCAAAAGCATTCTTGTTCTTTCTAAACGCGAGGCATCAGCCTCAACCTCTATGCGGAAATATCCCTTAGCTAAGGATTATTCGGAGTCCGCATAGAACAACTAAATAAGTACAGCGGTCTTACCGAATAAGGCAGCTGCAAGTAAAGATGAAGGAATTCTTCATTCTAGCTTGTGGTGTTTTGTCATGCCTTATTTGAGCTGAATTCAAGGAAATCCTTCATCGGAAATCAGATGGAGGATTTTTTATGAGAATTCAATTACGCTGTGACAAGCATTTTACAACATTCGACCTCAAGCTTGATGAGGTTAAAGGCTGGCTTAATATCGACCTTCTTCCCGATGAAAGCGAAGAAGAGTTTGAGAAAAGAGCACAAGAAAAGGTAGATGCTGAGTTTAACCGTCCCGAGTATAACTCTCTGCATAAATATGAGAGGCATAAAGGTTTTACTAAGCCTTACAGCGGTGAAGACGGTGAGGAAACTGATGATTATGAGTCTTGCATGAGTGATGTTAGAGACTCTGGCATCTTTTTCAAAACAGTAAATCAGATTAAAGCTTCAGAAGAATATAGGGCAGTTGAATCGTTTGTTTACTCGATTTTAAAGCCGGATGTGGCGGATCTTTTTATGGCTGTCCGTATTAGGAATATGGCGATTAATGAAAAGGCTGCATCCATGCTTAGCCGTGATGCTTTTGAAACGGATGCTGATTATAAAAAAGCCGTGGATCGCTTGGCTAACAATATTACGCATAAGCTTAAGCGGGCTGAGAAAAAGTTAGTAAAGAATTTCAAAAAAGCGTCAGATTTTGGCATCAGCCGTGGCTACTTCATAGGAGGAACCAACTCCTCCAATAAAAATTAGGAGGTAGCTACTATGAAAGAGCTAATCAAAATCAGTTATAACAATGAACGTCCGACTGTAGATGGCCGTGTTTTGCATCAAGCACTTAATATCGGAACACCTTATGATAAGTGGTTCCCAAGAATGTGTGATTACGGTTTTGTTGAGGGTAAGGACTTTTCGACATTTTTGTCGGAAAGTACTGGTGGAAGACCAGCAACCAATCATCAGCTTACTATCGATATGGCAAAACAGCTATGTATGATTCAGCGTACAGAACTTGGCAGAAAATTTCGAGAATACTTTATTTCTGTTGAAGAGAAGTGGAACTCGCCTGATGCGGTAATGGCACGTGCGTTGCAAATAGCCAATAGGAAATTGAGTCTGCTTGAATCGCAAAATCTGAAGCTTACCAATACTGTAGCTTTGCAAACACAGCAGATAGCAGAGCTTAAACCGAAAGCCAGCTATTACGATGTGGTGCTTAAATGCAAAGACATAATCTCCATGCGTGTGATTGCAAAAGATTATGGTAAATCGGCACAGTGGATGAACAACTATTTACATGATCTTGGTGTCCAATTTAAGCAATCTGATACTTGGCTTTTATATCAAAAATATGCTGAGAAAGGCTATACCAGCACAAAAACGCATGCTTATGAAGACGCTAAGGGCATTACTCATTCAAAGGTTCACACTTATTGGACTCAGAAAGGCAGGCTTTTCATCTATCACCTCATGACACAACACGGGATCTACCCCTTGATTGAACAGGAGGCTAAAGATGAGTAAGACTTATAAAAAACATTTAGAAACAACACCGAATTTTAGGCCTATCGTCTACATTTGTGCTCCCTACCGTGGAGATAAAGAAAGAAACGTGCAACATGCTATTCGGTGTGCGGCTTACGCGTATTCACGCGGGGCAATCCCTATCACTCCACACCTGCTTTTCCCGTTCATGGATGATGAGAATCAAAAGCATAGAGGGGACGCGATGTTTATGGACATTATCCTCTTAGGCAAATGCAACGAACTGTGGGTGTTCGGAGAAAAAATCACAGGCGGCATGCAAGTAGAAATCAATCTGGCTGAAAAACGCAGGCAGACGATTAAGTATTTTACGGATAAGGATTTAGGGGGTGAATGTTGATGCTTGACTGCAAAATTTATACAGCTTCCTGTGTGGGAAACAGTAGTAACTGCTTGTATCCTGACGAAGTAAAAGTCTGTGATCGAGATAGTTTTAATAAGGCTATCTCTTTTGACCATGTCACAGCACAGTTTACTAACAGTTATAGGTCTAAAGATAATTTCATTTCATCTACCTGTATTCCGATGGACTGTGATAACGACCATTCTGATGTTGGTAAAGACTGGGTGACGCCTTTTGATGTTGCTTTAGCGTTTCCGAACGTGTGCTTTTATGCGTCTTATAGTAGAAACCACATGAAAGACAAGCATGGGAAGTGTGCAAGACCACGTTTTCACGTGTATTTTCCAATTGAAGAAGTAAGCGATGCTAAAGCTTATGTAGAGCTTAAAACAAGGATTCAATCAGTATTCCCGTATTTTGACAGTAACGCTCTTGATGCGGCACGTTTTCTCTACGGTGTTAAAACTCCACAGGTAGAACTTTACGAGGGTGAAAAAACAATCACTGATTTTCTCTCTGAAGAAGCTTTTGGTGAATTTGATGCAGAAACAGAAGAAATACCATCAGGGCAGAGAAACTCTAAGCTTAGTCATATTGCAGGAAAACTCATCAAACGTTATGGTGCGACAGATGAAGCGTATGAGAAGTTTTTGAGGGAAGCAGAACGGTGTAATCCTCCTTTGCCTGACGCAGAATTATCTAAAATCTGGTATTCGGCTAAAAAGTTCGGGCTTAAAGTAGCAAGTCAGGAAGGTTATATTCCGCCTAGCGAGTATGGGAAAAGCTATGAGGAGTATAAGCCGGATGATTTAACGGATATTGCGATGGCTGAGGTTTTTGCCAAACATAACAAGAATAAGGCTGTTTATACGATGTCTGCCGGCTGGCTTTACTGGACGGGCAAGAAGTGGGAAGCGTCTGAGCTTAAAGTTATGAAACTTTACATGCTTATTGCTAAAAAAGTTTTGAAAAATGCTGGTATCGAGTTTAAGACAGCTTACGAAGAGTTCATTCAAGCTGAATCATCAGGTGATAAAGAGCAGGCGGATAAAGCGAAAAGTGAAGTGAATCGGGCAAAGCAGTATCTTTCGTTTGCTAAGAAGATGAATGATCACAGTAAAGTGTCCGGGATATTAAAGCTTGCTAAATCCATGCTGGAAGTTGCAAACGAAGAACTGGATCGTGATGCTTTCATTCTAAACACGCCTTGCGGAATCGTGGATTTAAAGACTGGAGAGCTAAAAGAACATGATCCGTGTTTGTACTGTACGAAAATGACCGCTGTTTGCCCTTCACGGGACAACGTGGGATTGTGGCAGACAACTCTTGATATGGTTACCGCAGGTGATAAAGAGTTTCAAACATTTCTTCAAAGCCATGCGGGTAGTACGCTTATAGGTCAAGTGTTTGAAGAATCGCTTTTGCTAGTGTACGGGTCAGGCGGTAACGGTAAGTCGACCGTGTTTAACGCGGAAGCACACGTGCTTGGAGATTATGCTGGGAAAATACCTGCAGAGTCTTTAACCACTCGGGCTAAAAACGTGAAAGTGGATTTAGCAGAGCTTTGCGGTAAAAGGTTTATTCTTGCCTCGGAAACCGAGGAAGGACAAAGGCTTTCTATTTCCATGCTGAAACAGATAGCAAGCGTGGATGATATTTCAGCTGAGAGGAAATATTATGCTCCTTTTACGTTTACACCAAGCCACTCAACCATTCTCTACACGAACCATCTGCCGAAAGTCGGTTCGAACGATAAGGGAACGTGGCGGAGAATCTTTGTCGCACCGTTTACGAAAGAAATCAAGAATCCTAAAACAGACTATGTTGATGAACTTTTGCAAAAAGCAGGTGGGGCAATACTTCAATGGATGATTGAAGGAGCCAAGCTTTATATCCAAAACAGTTATAAATTCCCTATTTGTAAGGTGGTAGAGCAGGCTAAGGACGCTTACCGTGCTGAAAACGACTGGATAGGCCATTTCATCACTGATTATTGCATTAAGGGCGTGAATGAAACGGAGATGAGTAGGAGTCTTTACTTGTCTTACCGCCAGTGGGCAAACCTTAACGGTGAATATGTTAGAAACGATAGGGATTTTTCTAAGGCTTTACTGTTAGCCGGTTATAGCAAAAAACGGACGGGTAAAGGCTACCAGTGGTGTGGGCTTTCCATTAATCCTAATTTGCAGGCACAGGAGGATTTTCTTTGATGTAAAGCACGGTAAAAGTAAAAGATACTTCCTGAAAAATGTATTGGCGTGTAGACAAATGTTTTACATGGTAAAAACCGGGTTCAGAGAAAAATGTTCTATAGGATTTTTTCATACACGAAAATAGTCTTTGCCTACACACTACCATACACGTTTTCAAGAAAGAAAAGCCTGATAAATAGGGGTTTTGTATTATAGTGTACCCTTTTTCTTTACTTTTTATA
>NZ_LXJL01000056.1:0-10213 GCF_001641215.1 Gardnerella sp. 30-4
TTTTTATACAAAGACTGTTCATCCAAATTTTTATCAAAGATATTCTTAGAATCGATTTTTGTAATCACTCAAGTTCTACCTCAGACTTTATTACTGTTATTTGGATAAATATTGTACATTCAATATGATTCTGCACGTATCATTTAAGTATACATCATACAACACATGAAACTTGGGGTTAGGCCTATAAACCAAAACCAATAATGAATTAAGCAGTAAAAAAAACGCAGCAAAAACCGCGTGTATCGTGCAGTTGAGCAATCCAAATCCGAACCAGAAGCCGCAGATTTTGCGACTTCTTGATATCGCCAAAAGTAATTGTTTTTATTCCGTCCTTGTAATTAAATGTCAGCAGCATTTTGTCGTCATAGATGTAAATGGCCTTTATGAACGTATCGATCAGAATTTTTCTATGGCTCTGCTTTGTAACATCCAGTTTGCGGAAACGGTGCAACCAAAATGTCATAAAATCAGTGCTGATTTTCGGAGGCTTGGACAACTTCTCATAATCAAGGCTCTGTTCCAATTCCTCTTTTGCGGCTTCTAATTCCCCAAGGCGTTCCTTTGGTAGATTTTGTCAAAATACCTTACTTAATAGCATTCAGCAAATTTCGTATGGAGTTATTTGTTTCCTGCAACTGCTGCTAATACAAGGAATATTGCTGTTATCCTGTTCCCGCAAATCCATCAGCATGGAAACAATGGCTTCTATTGCAGCAGCATCCATAATCATTTCCATCCGTAGCGGAAACCACCAAATCTTCGATCCAAGACTTTTTGACGTGCTTTTTGTGGCACTCTTTACGCTTCTTTTTACGGAAACGCACTTGTAATAGTGATGGACTATTCCCGTTCTGCTCGTTCCGCTTTCACAACAAAGGTATGCACCGCAATGTCCACAGAAGAGCTTCGTTGCAAGAGATAATCATCTTCTGCCTTGTGTTAGGCGGGAGCTTTCTTGTTTTTCTCCATCTTGCGCTGCATACTCTCGAAAAGCTCTGTTGGAACGATATCGGGGATTTCGTCTGGAACAAAAATATCTCTGTAAACATACTCACCAACATAGCGGAGGTTATTCAAAAGATGTTAAACGCTGTTGTATGTAAGAGGATTTCCGCGAGTATTTTTCATCCCTTGCTCATTGAGCCAATCGCGGATTCACGTCATCGTCGCGCCCTCATCATATCTCTTGAAAACATCCAAAATAAACTGCTCGGTTACAGGGTAAACTTGAAAATACTGTTTCTGCATCAATGATATAGCCTATTGGGAGTGCTCCGCCGTTATATTTGCACTTCAAGGCATTGTCAGTCATACCACGAACAACTTTTTCGGAGAGGTCAGAAGAATGGTATTCAGCGAATCCCTCAAGCATAGATTCAAGAATAATGCCCTCTGCGCCATCCGATATAACCCTCGGTGGCAGATACAACCTTGACGACGTTTTTTAACTGTGACTTGTATCGTGCGCTGTGCGCCCCTGCAGATAATTTGCCTATACATTGTCCCTATATTTTCTCTGATGATGTAAATGTAGTGTTTCTGATACAAAAAATAAACACCTCCGAAGGAGGCTTATCCAAAAATTCGGCATATGATGCACCGATTTCATATCTCTCCATTCCATCATAAAAGCTAAAAACAACAGCGATGTAAGGATTTCAGCCTTACATCGCTGTTGTTGCACTCTTTTCAGTTTAGTTATGTTGTTGATATTATTTTACATATTTCCATACCGGGAATTCTTTGCCATCATATCGAATTACACTACACTTAAAACAATCCGTTTCTGTAAAATTTTCTATAGCGAATACAACACTATGCCGAGCCCTTGTGCAAGCAACATAAAATTTCGATTTTGTTTGAGGTGATGTTATTCTTGTTCCCTTTTGAATAAATGGTAACACCGTACCTACAGGTATAATAACCACCCTATCCAAAGTTAATCCCTTCGAATTTCCATAGTTCAGAACTTGACAATTATGTGGAAAAGGAATTTTGGAATCACGATTATACCGCAATATAGTAGGGTGATAATAATTACAGTAATCACTCAAATATTTTGGTTCCATTACATAAACGCCTGCATTCTCATCCGAAAATTCAATCTCACAACATTGACAAACTTGATTATTTTCGTCGCCATGAATTGTGTTGATATAATTGCAAATTTCTTGATTAAAACGTCGCGTAATCTTACTATATGTTATAGAACAAAGGCCTTTCTTTTGCTGTAACTCGAAGAAATCCTTAATTTTATCGTCCCTAAATTGTTTGTTTTTGAGGGAGTTGTTTGTTCGAAATGTTGCTTGCTTATAATCACCAACGCATGTAGTTGAAATCGTAGAAGAAAAAAGAAGCGATATCAATTCTAAATCCCAACCCGCGTAATCCTGTAATTCATCAAAAAATATGTGAAAATATATTTCTTCTAATCGCTTTATCACTTTTCGCGATGAATCGACATTGCATTTATATGCAAGTTCGCTCACCTTGTTTTTTTGAATATCATGTGCACCGTTTATAAAAAAGTATTGCATATGACCTTTATTGAAGTATTTTGTCGTGTCCTCGTTTTGATAAAAAGCTATTGATTTTATGAAATTCTCTGGAATATCATAAGGAATTTCCTTTTTGAAATCTTTACATTTCAAGCTTAGCAAACACTGATATGGCTTTATAAAGTCGGACAAAACTAAGGAATACCACGTGGTAATTTTTACATTGGAATCAATAATACCAAAATTTTGTTTTCTATATTCAGTTTCTAACGAATGAACTCCTTCGTTAGTATATGTAACAAGAAGAATTGTTTTTTTAGTTTCTTTAGCGAGTTTAATCGCTTTAGAGCATATACTATATGTTTTTCCACTTCCTGCTGCTGCAAAAGTCACATCATTGTTCATCGCCGGTAATTCCAATCGCCTTAAGAATATATTTTGGGTAGTTGATTTTTTGGTCGCTGAGAAATACCCTCATACTCCATTCAGCCTTATTTTTTTCCATAAACTTATTCAAAGCTCCATAATCTATAGTTTTGATATCGGTTTTGTGGTATATGATGTCACGAAAAGCTTCAAAGTTATCTTTATTGGCATTTAATACCGTTGGCTCCAAAGTGTTTAAGTTCTTATCATCTTCTATACACAAATCAGCTATATCAGCAAAAACGCTATAATTCTCCCTAACGCTTGATGGGTTACCATCATTGTCGGTAACAATAACGATATTTTTGTTAATTAGCTTTGCTAACTCGCAATACCTTTTAAAAGCCACTCCACCAACAGACATCACGTCAATACCATCTTCAATAGGTAACTTCCCATAATTATCTATATATGCCCGTTGTATGATAAGTTCGTCAGCAGGACCTTCGACAAGTATTATTTTGTTTGCCAATAAAACTCTCAATGTATTAAAGCCAGGGAGCTTTATAAAATAATTATATGTATCCTTTGATAATTTTTTAAACGGCTTTGTGTCGCCGTTACCCATCAAATGTATATTTTGCAAGCCCATTTTATTAGCCACGAAACTGCTATGTGTTGATATAAATATCTGCTTGTCTGTATTTTCGGATAAACGATATATTAAAATCGACATATTTGTATAAGACAGGTTGTTTTCTGGTTCTTCAATAATCAAAATGTCAACATCAAGATTTTGCTGCATAAACATCTCAGTTTTAATCATATTCTGAGTTCCAAATCCAGCATTATCGAGCGGTATGCTATCCAATGATAATGACATTTCATTTTTCCAACCGTCGATATCATTTTCACGGAGATTTAGCGTGATTCGCTTATCACGGAAATGATGTTTAGTTTGCAATTTCGTGTTTAGGTTTTTTACAGCGTCGCTATCTGTAAAATTATGTCGATTACTTCTATATGCCAATCTCAAATTGGTACGTTCTTCTTCGCTCAAATATTCGTTTATGCTTGATGCTACAAATTTATTCAAAACCACGCCATAATCCTTTTTGGTTGCATCAATATAGGCGACCTTTTTTGCAGTGGTATTTATATAATAATCTGAAGCAGCAAAAGTTCTAAAATCTACTTTATATAGTTCAATAGGAATATCTTCAACTTTCTTTTCAAGTAATAACTGTTTATATGTTGCACTATATTCTTCATTGAACTTGATTTCCAGTTTAACCCCAATGTGGTCTTCCCGTCGAGAATTGTTAGCACCTCTATAATTTTTGATTTTTTCATCTTTCTCAGTTAAACCGTCAAAATATGCTTCGATAGAAATTAGCGGCGGTTGAGGTTCGCCAGAGTTTTTAACATCGTTAATATATTGGGTTCGAATTTCGTTATTAAACCAATCCGGAGTTAACCGAGAGATAATAGATCCCCCGTTGATCTTTCCTGTAAGAACCATAGACAACGCTTCAAGAATTGTCGTTTTTCCCGAGTCGTTTTCTCCAACAAAAATATTGACATTATCGTTAAATAAAATATTTATGGTATTGAAAATTTTATAGTTTTCTATTCGGAGTTCTTTAATTCTCATACCAATCCCCTTTGGTTATAGTGCTTTTAGGAATATGCTAAAGATATTTTTGAATGATATCGTTCCTTTTATCTCCATTTTGAATTACAACCATTGTTGCGACTGTGCCTAAAATAACAATATGAAACATCATGAATTTGCTCTCTGTCAATCTCCGCTATATCTTTATCTGCTCATCATACAAATGTATTCCGTCACAGGTATAGCATCAATGTCATACACCCACATTACGGCATGGTTAGTCTTTGACTCAGAAAAGTTCTGTATGCCCCACATAACCCCTGTTAAAACGGATATAGGGAGTTTTGCTTTAATCTAAAACCTCACTGAGCAGTTTCCAACTGTCACTTCCGATGTCATCTGAATAGTTATCCATACAGATACGCAATTCCTCGCTCTTTTCATCGTAGCGGACGATGTCGCCGTTCAGCTCATAGCGTTCAAGATAATCTTTCAGCACCGTAAACTTCTTCGGCGTGAAAATATCAATATCCTGGCTGTTGCCGGAACGGTCAAAACCGCCCTTGGTTTCGATAATCCAAATCTTACCACAGACGGAAATAATGTAGTCGGAATAGAAATTCTTCTGCTTTTCGGAGTTATCGACGTAAACGGTGGGAAGGTATTCGTTGCCCTTGTTGCCGTTCTTATACACCCAATCCACACTGTCATCGTGTTCGCAGTATTTTTCAAACTTGCGCTCCGAAGAAGAACGAACCTCGGCAGAGGAAAGATAGCCGCAATGGAGTGTTCAGAAAGGGATTAAAAAGAAAACCGACTGAAAGCCTTTAAGCGGGAACATAAGAAAGCCTACCTAGTGCACATTGCATGAAGTAGGCTTTCCTTGTTTTTGGTAATTAAAGTGGTATTTGTCAATCCATATTACTTTCAGACGTTTTATCTAAAAGTTATTCGAATGTGGCTTGCTATACTCCAAATACTGAGCAATATATACACACAAGCAATGCTTGAGGAAGCGTATGCTTTGGAAAGCAAAGCAAGTCACCAGGAAAGGATAACCATTAAAACATAGCAACCATGAAATATCTACTTAAAACGATTACTGTTGCAAAAGACCAAACAGCTTTTGCCACATCTTCTTATATTTTTCATCAAAATCTGGCGTTTTGTTGCTGAGCAATTTCCGTTTTGCTGACTTTGCTAGTTCAACCTTCCAGCCGTTAGGTAGAGCAATATTGTTATTAGCAGCGAAGCTTTCTATCTGAGGAACTATTGATTTTTGATTATCATATGAATCTTCAAATTGTTCCTCTACTGTATTAAATAGATTCCATATGCCATTTCCTAACAGAGTATATGGAATCAAATCTTCAACTTCACAGTTCTCATAATCTACTAAGTCTTTAATTTCGATAATAGAATCTTGGGATTCTGCATAAAGATTTGACACTAACTTTTTCTTAGAATCCTGTCCGCATTTGTCTGAATCTAAAATAACGTATGGTAACCTTCCTTGTTTTCCTGTCAGCAAGCTAACAACACCAGGAACTCCCCGAACACCGCCTGAAGGCACAAAAACAATATCTTGCTTGTGTGATAATAACTTTTCAGAAATAAGGTAGTTTTTAATTGCATTCAAATAATACTGGTCTGATGGTCCCTCAACTATAACTGTTTGACAACCTTGAAAAAGGATATCAGACACACTTAATCCAAGTGCTGCATGAACAGCGTAAATTGACTGATCGCCTAATTTCCCTATACATTCTCGTAAATTACTTGATGCAACTGTAAATCCTTTTTCGCTAGCATATACAACTCTGCAGCGGTCAATATTATTCGTATCAACGATAAAAGGGGAATGTGTAGTGTTAATAATCTGGTTCTTTTCTGACAAACTATTAAAGAATCGGCATAAATCCTTCTGTGCAAGAGGATGTAGCGTTAATCCAGCTTCATCTAACAGAAGTACTGCATCCTTGTGTTGTTCTTGGCTTTCAACAAGGAAAATTAAATAGAAGCTAAGAAACCACTGTAAACCAGTGCTACGAAGCTCCAAACCAACTTCATCTTGTCTCAATTGATCAGACACCCATATTCTAAAATAATCACCATCAGCCTCAAAGCGGAATTTATACTCTCCTTGTTTCCACCATTCCTTAAATTCTCTTGTTAATTTACCCGAGGCAGATTGAAGCAAAATACTGCGTTCTTCTTTGTCTTTTTCAGCTTTTTTGATTTCTTCTGAATTTGGATTTGAATAATAGTTGGAACGTTCATGAGCAAGTTCTTTTGGATCTTTTCCTAATTCTAAAATTTCTTCAGGTTTAAGATCCAGAAAATCAAACAATACCCTAAGAGTCCTTACCTGATCTTCATTAACTTCAATACCTTCAACAGTTTTTCCTTTAAGCCATTGAATAACGTGAGGCAGATATATTTTAGAAGATAGATTTCCATAATTTGAGTAGTATACAAATTTCGGCAAAACCTCTAATATCTCTTCCTGCAATTTATCTAAAAGATTTTTTGCCTCTGAATCGCTATCGGATTCAATCTCATCCTCACTACTATCATTAAATTCAGGCATCCCATCTGGGAAATCAATGGTATAATGTCCATCATAAAAGCGATTAACAATGACTGATTCGTCGCAAATATTTTTGAAATTCAAACGCCGCGATAATTTCTCTTTAGTTTCCTTATCAAGAACAAATTCTGCAGAAATAAAAGCGATTTCTGAGGTTTTTTCTCTCAGTGTACTAAGTTTTGACACAGGCATATCGTGCAAGATATCTATATTGCCTTGCCTTGCTGGATTCAATTTCCATAAAGCTAACAAAAGATTAGTTTTCCCCGATTCATTCACACCTACAAGTGTTGTAACATCATCACAATCTATCCAGCCGCTATCCTCAACAGAACGGAAATTTGTTACTCGATATTTTTTCAGTTTCATAATTAACCTCCTTAAAACTTCTCAGATAACGGCACCCAGTTCTCGTCTGCCATATCTTCAGCAAATACCGTGTTATTGATATAAAGCTCACCATCTTTATCTCGCACAAAACCCCAGTTAAGATTTTTAGCTTGAGCATACTGTTTAAAAGCGTTGAACTTATTCTCAATCTGCTTGTCAATATTCTTATCTTGTCCTCTAGCTTCGCCGCCTTTGGTTTCAATTACCCAGATAGAACCGTCTTTCTTCTTTACAATATAGTCTGCATAAAAGAGCCATTGATGCTGCAAACCATCGATATAAACGATCGAGAAATATTGCTGACCTGTATCACCGTTTTTATAAACCCAATCAATGTCATCTCGCGTTTCACAATACTTCTCAAACAGCATCTCAGACGTTGAACGTATGATACTTGTTGCATATCCTGAAGTGTATTCACGGTAAGCATTGGTTAGGTATTCTACTTCATTTTTGACACCCGGATCATACTTAAAGAAATCCTGCTCAGGAATCTTGAAAGTATACGTTTTAGGCGCAAGCTTCAGTTCTTGCTGTACAGACATTTTAGCTGTAACAGCTCTAAATTCTTCTTTCAAAAGATGCTCATTGTTAACAACAAAAGCATAAAAGTCAGCTGTAGGAAGGTTAATGAGTTTTTGCTTATTATTACCACCTTTACGGAATAAGCGTTCCAGAATGACTTTTACTTTGACAGTTGACATACCAATCGTGCTTTTAATCGCATCTACACTGTGCAAAAGTTCGATACCGTGCTTATGCGTATCAACACGCTTTCTAGTCATATAGTATGTGGTAGCTTCTGCTACGGATGCTGTTTTAATGAACTTACCGTATAAAGCAGAGCCGAGTATTTCATTACCAAAAACATAGCCTGCAGCTTCTAAACGCGTGAGGTTTGCTTGCTTATCGTTTGTGAGATTGTATTTTTCAACGAGGAAAGTATAAATCTTTTGCAACACTTCACGTTCACCTAAACCGTTAAAGTCAAGGTCACGGACTTGCTTTTCTAGCGTGAATGTCTTGCATTTATCTTTGAGAAACAGGCGTCTTGTTTCGTAGGCTTTATCCATTGAAGAGAGTAGTCCTGCCTTGTATTTCTCATCAAAAGTATAAACATAGCAGAAATCAAGCAAGTCATCATCATAGTGTCTTGCTTCTGGCATACGGCGTATACGTCCGATTGTTTGTATTTCAAAGGATTCGCTCATGCCTTCACGAAGCTTTACGAGTATTTTCGCACGAGGACAATCCCAGCCAGTGGATATTGCCTGTTTCATAAGAAGGAATACAGGAATGCCGTCATTCTCAGTTAGATCATCAGGTAGGTCTTTCTTATCCTCACTCATCCACTTGCTGACCATACCGTTTTCATACGTGTAACCCATGGACCCAAGCTTTGCTTCTACTGCTTCAATCGTTTCAGGCTTACCATTTGGGAACTGAATCAACACAAGTGGGCGTATTGTTTTACCAATTGATTTATACCTGTCAGCTATCTCTTTGCGCTTACTATCAGCTAGATCAAGCAAAGTATCATAATCGTCATCAATATTGAGATTTTCCTTGAGACCCTCATTAACATAGAGTGCTTTGGTAATAAGACCTGCGTCAATGACATCAAGTTCATCAATTTCAAAAAACTCATATCGCTTGTTTTCAACAGCTGTGGCACTGACGCGAATAGTATGCTTGGCAGCAAAAGCATCAATAATCGTTCTAGCTTTTGCCGTGTTATTGGAGTGTTCCTCATCGATAATAACAATAAACTCTATACCTGAGCGATGTGCTTCCGCTATACGGTCGAATAGATTTTTACGTTCACTATCACGAATAGCAGTGTTACCCTTCTTAATAACCAGCTCCCAGTTGATGAAAGTCGTTGAACTTTCAGGAAATCCGCCTAAAAGCGCGTCAAATAAATTCTGTGTCTTTCTACCTGGAGAAAGTTTCTGCATCTTCTTACGACTTTGATCTTCAAGGTCTCCTTTACCTGGGCATAGCCAAATAAAAGCAGTTTTCTTATCAACATTACTTAAATATTTATCAACATAGTCAATAAGAATAATTGTTTTACCCGAGCCAGTAGGAGCTTTCATAACTACCGTTTCTTTAGCATCCGGCTTAGTAGTTAAATCTATTAAACGGATTACGGCTTTTTCTTGAAATTCAAAAAGATTGATTGTAAGTCCTGGATTTACCATGTTTCACCAACCTCCTTCAGCTCATACTCGAAGTAGTAATCAGGAATAATGTGAATCTCCGTGTTACTAAAGAGCGCATCCTGTTCGGAAGTAAAGAGAACGTTACGAGAAACATAAATTGCTTTTACGTCCTCATAATTCGACCAGTTCTTAGCAAGCTCGTCAGCTTGTTCATCACTCAAAACAATGAGATAGCGCTTGTTATCCAGTGTAATACCATTTTCAAGTTCTACCATCTCTTTGATGTGAGAAAGGAGTTCCGCGCTCACATCGTCTGAATCTTTGGCAATAAAGTCAGTCTTGAAATATTTGAGGTTGGCAGGGATACCTTCTACATCTGCATAGCCGTGAATCACACGCTTAATACGCTCATAAGTAACTTCTTCACAAATATTATTCTCATTATTCGTGCAGAGAATAAACTTACGATTACCACCATCTTCCTTGTTAAGCTCAAGAACAGCTTGAGCGGTAGTGCCACTGCCTGCGAAGAAGTCGAGGACGGTGGCATTCTGATTTGCGTGAATTCTTAATAAATATTTTATTA
>NZ_LXJL01000057.1:0-10127 GCF_001641215.1 Gardnerella sp. 30-4
GCAATTAACAAAAGCCGGGAGCGAAACTAGCCTCGCTCCCGGCGGTGTTTACTAATCAACCAAATCAGTCAGTAACTGAACCCTGGTGGAATGTACGAGAAATAACGTCGAGCTGCTGCTCCTTAGTGAGCTTCACGAAGTTCACTGCATAGCCGGAAACTCGAACCGTCAAATGCGGATACTTTTCTGGGTGCTCAACAGCATCTTCAAGCTGTTCCTTACGCAACACGTTGATGTTCGCGTGGTACAAACCGTGACCGTTGCCAGCATCCAAAATGCCAACCAAGTTGCTGATGCGCTCGTCTTCGTCACGACCTAAACCATCAGGAGTAATGGTGTTCGTAAGCGAAATGCCGTCAAGAGCATCGTCGTAATCAATCTTTCCAACGGAGAACATCGAAGGAAGCATGCCGTGCGAATCCATGCCGTTTTCTGGGTTTGCGCCTGGAGCGTACGGAGTACCCTTCTTGTGACCGGATGGGAAGGAACCAGTGTTCTTGCCATACTCAACGTTAGAAGTGATAGTCAAAATGGACTGAGTTGGTACAGCATTACGGTACACAGGCAAACGCTTTACCTGACCCATAACAGTGCTCACAACCCACTTAGCTAAGTCGTCTGCACGATCGTCGTCGTTACCGTAAATTGGGAACTCGCCAACAGTCTTGTAGCCAACGATTAAGTCGTCGTCGCCACCCTCAATGTACTCGTACTCGTGGCCTTCAGTTGTCTTAGCATCCTTGTTGTAGATTGGGTAAACCTTTGCATACTTCAAAGCAGCCAAGGAATCTGCAGCAATAGACAAACCGGACATGCCGCAACCAAGCGTACGATAAACTTCCTTATCATGCAAAGCCATTTCGATGGACTCGTAAGCGTACTTATCGTGCATGTAGTGGATGATATTCAAAGCCTCAATATAGGTTTCGGAAAGCCATTCCAAAGCCTTCTCGTAGTTAGCCTTAACTTTCTCGTAGTCGAGAGTACCGTCAGCTTCTGGCTTGATTGGGTCAATAACACCCTTATCAATAACCTGCATACCGGTCATTTCATCGCGACCGCCGTTGATTGCGTAAAGCAAAGCTTTTGCAGAGTTCACGCGAGCAGCGAAGAACTGCATTTGCTTACCGACGCGCATTGGAGAAACGCAGCAAGCAATAGCAGCGTCATCACCCCAGTGCTCACGAATGTCTTTATCGGACTCGTACTGGATTGCAGAAGTGTCGATAGAAATTCGTGCGCAGAAACGCTTATAAGCTTCTGGAAGCTTTGGATCCCAGAAAATAGTGATATTTGGCTCAGGACCAGGTCCCAAATGCTCAAGAGTCAAAGTGTTGAGCAAACGGAACGAAGTCTTGGTTACGAAAGTGCGACCGTCCTCGCTGAAGCCTGCATCGGACCAAGTTGCCCAGTAAGGATCACCAGAGAAGATTGCGTCGTAATCCTTAGTACGCAAGAAGCGCACAATACGAAGCTTCATAACAAGAGCATCAATAATTTCCTGAGCGTCGGTTTCGTTAATTAAACCTGCCTTCAAATCGCGCTCAAAGTAGCAATCAAAGAATGCAGAAACGCGACCGAAGCTCATTGCAGCGCCATCCTGGCTCTTAACAGAAGCAAGATAGCCCATGTAAGTCCACTGAACAGCTTCCTTAGCGGTCTTAGCTGGACGAGTCAAATCCAAACCGTACTCGTTACCCAAGTTAATAAGCTGCTTCAAAGCCTTAATCTGCTCGTCATGCTCTTCGCGGAAGCGAATCCAATGCTCAATTTCAGTCTCGGTAAAATCGTTACGGTATGGAATCGAATCCTTGTCGCGCTTCTTGAACTCAATAAGCATGTTCACGCCGTAAAGAGCCACACGACGATAATCGCCAATAATACGACCGCGGCCGTAAGCATCTGGCAAACCGGTCAAAATCTTGTTGTGGCGAGCAATCTTAATATTCTTGGTGTAAACGCCAAATACACCATCGTTATGAGTCTTGCGGTAGACGGTGAAGATCTTCTTGATTTGAGGATCTACTTCCTTGCCAGCTTCTTTAATAGCCTGCTCAACCATGCGCCAACCGCCATTTGGCATCATAGCGCGCTTGCAAGGCTCATCAGTTTGCAAACCGACGATTACGTTATCTACTTCTGGGCTTTCAATGTAGCCTGCTGGCATTGCATCAATGCCTGCTGGGATATGAGTTTCAACATCATAAACACGACGTTCACGTTCAACAGCCAAGTAGTTGTCGTCGAGATACTTCCACATGTGCTTCGTTTTTTCAGTGGCATTTGCCAAGAAGCTTTCGTCACCTTCATATGGCGTATAGTTCTTTAATATAAAGTCGCGTACGTCAATGTCTTTCTTCCAATTGCCGTCAGTAAAACCATTCCACGCTTCGGTACGAAGATCCTCTTCACTGAGAACTGGTGCATCAACTGATGTCATGTTTAGACTCCTTTTGTACCCGCAACGCATCTTCACGCTGCCCTAATAACAATGTTAAAGCATGGGTAAACGCATACACGAGTAGTTTTGCAAAAAATCTAGTGAAATACATCACATTTATTCACGAAAAGCTGTGGTAACAGGCATTCTGCGATCCCTGCCAAAAGCAATAGCACTTACTTTTGGTCCAAGTGGATACTGCCTGCGCTTCCATTCTGCGCGATCAACTAAACGCATAACCGTGTCAACAGTATGCTCGTCAAAACCATCTTCAAGCAAATCCGCTCTACCATGAGCAAGCTCAATATGAGCCTCTAAAACGCGATCAAGCAAATCGTACTCAGGTAAAGAATCAGAATCCTTTTGCCCTGGACGCAACTCTGCACTCGGAGGCTTAATAATAGAATTAACAGGAATAAGCACGCCATCTTGCGGAGCTTTCGCTTTCTGAGAATCCTCATATCCAACAATTGGCAGCATACCAATACCTACTCCAGCATTCGCAGCGCGATTCCTCCAACGAGAAAGTGCCCAAACGCGCGTCTTAAGCAAATCCTTAATAGGAGCATACCCTCCTACCGCATCGCCATAGATAGTAGAATATCCGCAAGCAAGCTCCGATTTATTACCAGTTGCGAGCGCCAAAACACCGCGCGAATTTGAATATGCCATTACGATTACGCCACGAACGCGAGCTTGCAAGTTTTCCGCAGCAACTCCTTCTAAGGAAAGTTGTGATTGGAAAGCTTTAAAAAGCGGTTCAATTGGTTGCACATCGTAGTGAGCGCCAATTCGCTCTGCTAAATCGCGCGCATCGTCTTTAGAACCGTCCGAAGAGTACATGCTTGGCATAGAAATGCCATACACATTTGCTCCACCGCAAGCATCGGCAGCCATAGTAGCTACTAAGGCAGAATCAATTCCTCCAGAAAGTCCTAAGCACACGCCCTTAAAACCATTCTTACGCATGTAATCTCTAAGACCTACAACACACGCACAATACACTTCTTCATCTGCGTCAAGTTTTGGAGCAATGCTTGAAACTTTCTGCTTTTTCAGCGAGTTATCAAAATCAACAAACGACAAATCTTCAGCAAACATTGCCGAGCGTTCAAGCAAAGTTCCGTCAGAATCAACAACAAAACTTCCACCGTCAAAAACCAAATCATCTTGACCACCGACCTGGTTCACATACACAACCGGCGCATTGACTTCAACAGCGCGCTTTTGAGCCAAACTCAAGCGCACATGAGTTTTACCTTCCTCATATGGAGAACCGTTCATAGTTACTAGCGCATCGATACCAAGTTTTGCCAAACGCGCAACAGGACCGCCGTCTTGCCAAATATCTTCGCAAATAGCAAAACCTAGACGTATTCCATCTACTTCCAGCAGCTCACACTTATTGCCAGAAGAGAAAATACGAAACTCGTCAAAAACACCATAATTTGGCAAGAAATGCTTGTCGTATTGCAACACAGATTTGCCTTCATGCAATACGAGAAGCCTGTTTCGAGGCTTTCCAGCAGACTCGTCAAAGCCAACAGTTCCAACTACTACGTAAAGCTCCCCCAAGCCTTCTTCTGAAAGTTTTGATGCAAGCAAGTCTGCAGCTTTTTGTGCAGCTGTGCGGAACGTGGCACGCAAGGCGAGGTCTTCAATAGGATACCCAGTCAAAGTCATCTCAGGAAATACAACCATGCGAGCACCCGACTGCTTTGCGCGCGCAGCATACTTCAAAACTTTTTCAACGTTGCTATCAATATTCCCAACGCAGGTATCTATCTGCGCTAACGCCAATCGCAAAAAACTCATACATTACAGTCTAGTAGATAGCTTCATTGCAAGTAAGCGACGTGTTGAAAAACTTATTTTTTCTCTTTCCACACTGCAAGTATGCGAATTATTAACACGTCATAAATAATACTAATAAGCAAAGTATAGAATTATTGATTTTTCTCGCCTATATTGATAATTCGTTACTCGCGAAGGGGATTTAACTTTAAACGAATTTCACCGAACAAGGAGCAGGAAATATGCGAAAAATTAAAGTTATTGCATCAATTACAGCACTGGCAGCATTAGCGACTTTCACTTTAAGTGGCTGCGGTAGCTCAAAAGCAGGCGCGAAGGATGACAAAACTATTACTGTTGCTGCTTCGCCTACTCCGCATTCTGAAATCTTAAATAAGGTTGTAAAGCCAATCTTGCAAAAAGAAGGCTACAAGCTAGTAGTAAAGGAATTTACTGACTACGTGCAGCCAAATACAGCTACTGAAGAAGGCGAAGTTGACGCAAACTACTATCAGCATTTGCCTTATCTTGACAACTTTAATAAGGAAAAGGGAACTCACCTTGTTTCAGTAGGTGGAATTCATTTTGAACCATTTGGATTGTATCCAGGAAAAACCAAGACGATTAAAGCATTAGCAAATGGCGCAACTGTTGCAGTTCCAAATGATCCTACTAATGAGGCTCGCGCATTGCTTCTTTTGCAAGATGCTGGATTGATTAAGTTGAAGAATCCAAAGGATATTAACGCTACTACAAAAGATATTACTGAGAATCCTAAGAATTTGAAGTTTAAAGAACTTGAAGCGGCAACAGTTCCTACTGCCATTAAGGATGTGGATCTTGCTGCCATGAATGGCAATTACGCTATTCAAGCTGGTTTTAACCCAACTAAAGACCCACTTACTTCAGAAAAAGTTGGTGGCATTGCGGCTAAAACTTATGAAAATATTATTGTAGTAAAGAAGGGCTCTGAAAAGTTTGCAAAAATCAAAGCCTTACTCAAAGCTTTGAAGACAAGCGAAGTGCGCGACTATATTACTAAAACTTACAAAGGCGCTGTGCTTCCTGTTTTCTAAATAATACTCACAATGTAGCCACCTAATGCCGCATGTGTATGCTTCGTGTATGCTTTGCGGCATTATTTTATAAGCGTGTAATATACGTAATGTGCGTGCTAGTCAATAATCTAGTTAATGACGCTAGTTAGTAACTCTAGTTAGTAACGAAGTATATTTCACACAGAAAGCAATAATCTGTTAAGGAAAAGCATGATTCAGATCGAACATCTTCACAAAAGCTACGGCAAAGGTAGCAAAGCGAATGAAGCATTACACGACATTAATCTGACTATTGAATCGGGAGAAGTATTCGGAATCCTTGGTTCTTCTGGTGCAGGAAAGTCTTCGCTAGTTCGTTGCATGAATCTGCTTGAGCGACCAACTTCTGGCAAAATTATTATTGACGGAAATGATATTAGCGAAGTAAAAGATAAAGAACTTGCAAAAGTACGCACTAATATTGGCATGATTTTCCAGAATTTTAGCCTTTTCCAGCAACGTACAGTATTGCGAAACGTCACTTTCCCATTAGAGTTAAATCACACTGCAAAAAAGGAACGAGAAGAACGCGCAAACTACTTGCTTGACTTAGTTGGTTTAAAAGATTTTGCAAACCGCTACCCTAGCCAACTTTCAGGCGGACAGCAGCAGCGCGTAGCAATTGCACGAGCATTGGCGAATAATCCGTCGATTATGCTTTGCGATGAAGCAACAAGCGCACTGGACTCCACAACTACTGCGCAAATCCTTGATTTATTGCGCCGAATTAACCGCGAACTCAACGTAACACTTGTTATTATTACACATTCGCTGGCTGTAGCACGAAATATTTGCGACCGAGTTGCAATGATTGATGGCGGACGCATTGTGGAATTAGGTGACACGGATACGCTTTTTGCAAATCCACAAAGCGATATTTTGCGAACTCTTATTGCAGATGAAAAACAAGAAAATCATCGTGCTAAAACTACAAACACGCTTGCAAACGAGGCAACAGACGCACAAACAAACGCGCTTACCAATGAGGTGAAATAACAATGTTAGAAGCTGCTACACAATTTTTTAACGACTACGGTGACTTACTTATTGAAGGCGTGCAAGACACACTCGTAATGACATCAGTTGCAACACTTTTTGCATACCTTATTGGACTTCCAGTTGGCGTACTTCTCATTACATCAAACAAAAAAGGTATTTGCCCTAACGCGCCAATTAACGCAGTTCTAGGCTGGATTGTTAACATCGTGCGTTCTGTGCCGTTTATTATTTTATTAGTTGCAATAATTCCTTTTACTCGTCTCATAGTTGGCACTTCTTTGGGAGTTCCTGGAGCTATTGTGCCACTGGTAATTACTGCTGCACCATTCGTTGCTAGAGTAGTTGAACAATCTTTAGCCGAAGTTGACGGAAGCTTAATTGAAGCAGCACAAAGCTTTGGAGCAAGCAAATTGCAAATTGTTTGCAAAGTGTTGCTGTGGGAAGCTTTACCTTCGCTAATTCGCGGAGCTGCGCTTACATTTATTACGCTTTTTGGATTCTCCGCAATGGCTGGAACAGTTGGCGCAGGCGGACTCGGAGATATTGCAATACGATACGGATACCAGCGCTATCAATACGATGTGATGACAGTGGCTGTTATTCTTTGCATTATCCTCGTGCAGATTGTGCAAAGCTTGGGAGATTTTATTTCACGCGCAATCAATCATCACGAACGCTAAAGAATTTCGCAACATACCCACCACCAATTAAATGCACATAATCGTGTAAACTTACTGGTAATTCGACATTTTGCAGGGGTGCTTTCGAAAGAAGGCTGAGATGGTATTAATTTGCCTAACCCTTCGAACCTGTTAGTTAATACAACGTAGGGAGCAACGATTTTAGTATGACATCGAATTATCCGTACGCATCAATGCGTAATCAATTTAATCTAAGTGCCTGCTTTATTGCAGACCCACAAGCTTGTAATAATCGTCCACTTACAGATATTGTCGATGATGCTTTGCGCGCTGGAGCGACTTTTATTCGTCTTCATTGCAACAATGAAAACGCTAAAGAAATCACTACTATTGCACGCGATATTGCACAAATCATCGAAGACAATAACAAATGCGATTCTGTAACTTTTGTTATCGATGAACGTGTTGATGTCGTTTGGCAAGCTCGCAATCAAAGCATCAAAGTTGACGGAGTGCATTTAGCACAAAGCGACATGGAGCCTAGAGAGGCTCGCGCACTTCTTGGCGAAGATGCTGTAATCGGCTTATCTGTTGAAACCGAAAGCTTAGTTAAAGTAATAAACGAACTGCCAGATGGATGCATTGATTACATTTGCGTAACAGCAATGCACAATCCTGAAGAAGGATGCGAAAGCACTACTGCCGCTTACGAATTGGAAGCAAACCACACAACGCTGGACGAAGCGAAAATTAATACGATTTGTTCCGCAAGTGATTTCCCAGTTCTAGTTGGCGGAAGAACTGCGCTCGACGATATCGATACAATCGCTCACACTAAGGCTGCAGGATGGTTCGTTTCTGAAGCACTGTATTCTTCAGAAACACCAGAATCAACTATGCGTGAGTTTGTTGAACATTGGAAAGCTGTGCGAGGCGAAGAAAAGCACGGCTACGCTAAGCGAGTAATAGTTGCAGAAAATTCTGAATCAAAATCTTCAGAAACTCAAGAAAAGAAACCAACTTTTATTAACGCTAAAGAAGCAAAGGATGCTGCGAAATTAGCTAAAC
This sequence comes from Gardnerella sp. 30-4, assembly GCF_001641215.1. Lineage (NCBI taxonomy): Bacteria > Bacillati > Actinomycetota > Actinomycetes > Bifidobacteriales > Bifidobacteriaceae > Gardnerella > Gardnerella sp. 30-4. Next base: position 8,040 of record NZ_LXJL01000057.1, read on the forward strand.
AACAGCGAGTTGACATTGCAGCTCGTGGTTGCACTCAGCGCGATAAAGCTCATATTCGCAAAACAACTCCAGTTCATTTTGAGTATGAATATGGTTCTTACGATTTGGAAGTTCCTTATACGGAAATTAAGCTTTCGGATACTCCTGGCGTAGGTCCTAACCCGCCTTTTAAGGATTACAATACTGAAGGTCCAAAGTGCGATCCGAAGGAAGGCTTGGCTCCGCTTCGACTTGACTGGATTCGCGACCGCGGTGACGTTGTGGAATATGAGGGTCGCAGGCGCAATCTTCAAGACGACGGCAAGCGCGCAATTAAGCGAGGCAAAGCTTCTAAAGAATGGCGTGGTCGCACGCATAAGCCAATGAAGGGCGCAGATCATCCGATTACGCAAATGTGGTACGCTCGTCACGGAATTACTACTCCGGAAATGCAATACGTTGCAACGCGCGAAAATTGCGATGTAGAGCTAGTTCGAGAAGAAATTGCAGCAGGACGCGCTGTAATTCCTTGCAATATTAACCATCCTGAAGCTGAGCCTATGATTATTGGCTCGCGCTTCTTAACTAAGCTCAACGCAAACATGGGTAATTCTGCTGTTACGTCATCTATCGACGAAGAAGTAGAAAAGCTTACGTGGGCTACGAAGTGGGGTGCGGATACCGTTATGGATCTTTCCACCGGTAACGATATTCACACAACGCGCGAATGGATTTTGCGCAACTCCCCTGTGCCAATTGGAACAGTTCCAATGTATCAGGCTTTGGAAAAAGTTGAGGATGATGCTTCTAAGCTCAGCTGGGAGCTTTTCCGCGACACTGTTATTGAGCAGTGCGAGCAGGGCGTTGACTACATGACTATTCACGCTGGCGTGCTTCTTCGCTACGTGCCGCTTACTGCAAACCGCGTAACCGGTATTGTTTCTCGTGGTGGCTCAATTATGGCTGAATGGTGCTTGCAGCATCATCAAGAGAGCTTCTTGTATACGCATTTTGAAGAATTATGCGAGATTTTCGCAAAGTATGATGTTGCATTTTCTTTGGGCGATGGTTTGCGTCCAGGTAGCTTGGCTGATGCTAACGATGCGGCTCAGCTTTCCGAGCTTATGACACTTGGCGAGCTTACGAAGATCGCTTGGAAGCATGACGTGCAGGTGATGATTGAAGGCCCTGGTCACGTGCCATTCGACACTGTGCGTATGAATATTGAGATGGAGAAGGCGATTTGCCAGAATGCTCCATTCTATACGCTTGGTCCTTTGACTACGGATACCGCACCGGGCTATGACCACATTACTTCCGCAATTGGTGGCGTGGAGATTGCGCGATACGGCACTGCAATGCTTTGCTATGTGACTCCTAAGGAGCATTTGGGGTTGCCTAACAAGGATGACGTGAAGCAAGGCGTGATTGCGTATAAGATTGCTTGCCACGCAGCTGATCTTGCTAAGCACCATCCACATGCTATGGATCGCGACAACGCAATCAGTAAGGCTCGCTTTGAGTTCCGTTGGTTGGATCAGTTCAACTTAAGCTACGATCCGGATACCGCAATCGCCTTCCACGACGAAACGCTTCCTGCAGAACCGGCAAAAATGGCGCACTTCTGCTCGATGTGCGGACCAAAGTTCTGCTCGATGGCTATTTCGCAAAATATTCGTAAGCGTTTTGGCGGAGCAGCTCAGCAGGAGCAGCTCGTTGAAGAAGCACGCAGTCAGGCAATTGCCGATGGTATGAAAGAGATGAGCAAAAAGTTCCAAGAATCCGGCTCATCGCTGTATCAAAGCGTGAAAGCATAAAATGCAGAAGTACAGAAGCAAAAACTGAATTGCAAGTGCTTCAATAACAATACTTACAACGGATAACAATAGAAGAAGGTTGATATAAACCAAAGCGAGTTTTATAGTGAGCTATTACGCTTGCTATAAGACTCGCTTTCTTTATATTCGCATTTAGATTCTATTAATCCGACCTTTTCGTTGCACGCGCGCAAAGTTTCTGCCGCATTACAGCAAAAATCCGACCTTTTCTGTACATAAGCGTATAGAAAATGTCGGATTAGTAATTGAGAAATGTAGTATTAAAGAATAT
>NZ_LXJL01000058.1:0-10112 GCF_001641215.1 Gardnerella sp. 30-4
TATTATAAGAGATTATTATGCATAAACGCGCATCAGACGCACATGCATAAAAGTCATTACAGCGAGAAGAATAAGCAAATAAGCTGGAAGCAGCATCATGGAAACATTCTGTGCAACTATTCCAAAAATCGCAGGTATTACCATAGAGCCGATGTATGCGCTTGCCATTTGCATGCCAACAATTGCTTGAGACTTATCAGCACCAAAATAATGCGGAGTTGAATGAATGATGCATGGATAAACAGGAGCGCAACCAAGTCCAATAATAATGAATCCTGTAACAAGCTCAATATGATTCGGCAAAGGCAGCAGCAATACTAAAATGCCAACAAGCATTACGCATTGTCCAATACGAATCATGGTTGCATCGTTAAAACGCATAGTAAGAAATCCGCTTACAAAACGACCAACTGTAATGCCAACATAAAACAAGCTTGCCCAACCTGCTGCAACAATGCGGCTAACTCCTCCATGCAAAACCATGTAACTACTAGCCCACAATCCTGCAGTTTGCTCCAACGCACAATAGCAAAAGAACATAATAAGTATATTTTTAGCTCCTGGAATGCGCAAAATTCCCGCATAAGATACCTTTTCAAAAGATTTTGTTTTTGACTCAGCGATCTTATTCAATTCATTCTTTTTATTGTTTTTCCACAACGGCAAACTCATGAGCAGCACAAGTGTTAAAGCAATCTGCATAACGGCAATATACTGGTATCCAGCAGTCCATCTTTGACCGTGCGAAAGCGCAAAACCCATAACATAAGGACCTGCAGAAGCACCAATTCCCCACATGCAGTGAAGCCAGCTCATATGCCAACTCTCATAGTGTACTGCAACGTAGTTATTAAGAGCCGCATCCACTCCTCCAGCACCTAAACCGTAGGGTATAGCTAGAAAAATAAGCACAAGATAATTCGGAGCAAAAGAAAAACCTAGTAACGCTAAAGCTGTTAGAGCAACTGAAATAAGCGTAACTTTCCCAGGGCCAAATTTGCACGTAAGTTTGTTCGAAAGTAATGCAGAGATAATTGTTCCTGCAGAAATAACCATTGATATTCCGCCAGCCCAAGAAATTTGCGCACCAATATCGTGACTCATAGTAGGCCATGCAGCTCCAAGAAGAGCATCCGGCAAACCCAAACTGATGAAAGCAAGATAAATAACAGCAAGAAGAAGGTTAATCATAAAAATTCCCAAACATTAGTACTTCATATTTCTAACGCAAACACGCCTTCATAAAGCAATATAAAGGAATATAAATATACAAGGCGACATAAAGCAACGCAAACAACATGCCGACATCAGGTATCGATTTTGGAACGATCAAAGTCATCAGCGTTATCAACAATAAACTGCTTGCGCGGAGGAACATCATCACCCATCAGCAAATCGAATACTTCGCTCGCTTGCTGAGCATCTTCCATACGAATCCTTCGAAGCATACGGGTTCTAGGGTCCATAGTAGTGTCTGCAAGCTGATCCGCATCCATCTCGCCCAAGCCCTTATAGCGCTGAATATCGCTGTTAAAATCAATGCCCTTAGCTTGCAAATCATCAAGCTTTCCAGCCAATTCGTCGTCTGAGTAAGTATAAATATACTCACCCTTTCGCTTTCCAGCGAGCGCAATTCTGTGAAGAGGCGGCACTGCAGCATAAACATGACCGTGCTCAATAAGCGGACGCATATAACGATAGAACAGCGTCAGCAGCAAAATACGAATGTGCGCGCCGTCAACATCAGCATCAGTCATCATAACAATCTTGTTATAACGCGCTTGCGAAATATCAAAACTTGCGCCCGATCCCGCTCCAACAACCTGAATAATTGCAGCACACTCTTTGTTTGAAAGCATTTGTGCAAGACTTGCCTTTTGCACGTTCAAAATCTTACCGCGAATTGGAAGAAGCGCTTGGAAAGCAGAGTTCCTAGCAGCTTTTGCAGTGCCAAGTGCAGAATCACCCTCGACGATGAAAAGTTCTGCAACATCGTCGTTTCCAGGCTGGCAATCAGAAAGTTTTGGTGGCATTGAAGCAGACTCAAGCGCATTCTTTCTGCGCGTAACTTCCTTAGTTTTACGCGCCTGAACACGAGCATGCATTTCGGAAACGATTTTTTCCAAAACCCTAGCAGACTGCTCTTTGAATCCTCGCTTAGATCCAGTAATCATCTCACCAAATTGAGCATCAGTCATTTTAGTAACAATTGGCTTAACTTGTGCGGTTCCAAGAACATCCTTAGTTTGACCTTGGAATTGAGGCTCAGCAATGCGAACAGTTACGACTGCTACCAATCCTGCTGTAATGTCGTCTCGCTCAATTTTCGTATTCGAATCTTTAAGATTTACTTTTAATTTGCGTGCGTTGTCTTCAACAGCTTTACGAATTTGCTTGGTCAATCCTTGCAAGAATCCGTCAACGTGCATACCTCCGCCAGGAGTTTCAACAACGTTTACGAAACTAATAATCGTTGAATCGTAGCCGTTTACCCAACGCATTGCAATGTCAACGCCGCACTTACGCGTTACTTGTTGAGCATGTAAATCTCCTGCAGAATCAACAGCTTGCGTTTCTTCTACATATGTATCTTCGCCAGAAATACGCCAAATATCCGATACTGCTTCACCTTTTGAAAGAAAATCAACGAAATCTTTGACGCCACCATTATGCAAAAATTCAACTACTCGAGGATGATGCTTATTTTGCATTGAGTTAGCAGACTCAGCATTTGCAACAGATTGTGCAACTGATTCTTCAGATTCAGCATCTTCATTCGCGATATTTTCAGTCTCATCTTCAGAATCATCTTCATCTTCTAATGTTGTTTCAGATTCTAATTCTTCAAATTCAGGCACAGAGTCATCGCTATTATCAGACTGGTTTTCAAGAAGATTATCTTCTGCAGCATTATCTTCTATAACATTGTCTTCTGGAGAATCAATTTCTTCAATATTTGCAGATTCACCTTCAGGCACATGCTCGTCAATAACAGTAATTTTTAAGCCTGGAACCAGGAAACTTGTTTGACGCACGCGAGCAATAAGCTGCTCATAGCTGAAATGCGCAGTTGAGTTAAAAATTTCTGGATCCGCCCAGTAGCGTACACGAGTGCCGGTAGTTTTTGGCGAAACAGTGCCAATAATTTCAAGCTCAGTAGGCTTATTTTTTCGCGTGCGCTTAAACGGAGAAGCAGGAGATGGATGCTCTGGATCTGCATCACTATAAACTCCAGGATGTCCCTGATGGAACGCCATATGATGCGTTTTACCGTCTCTATCAACTTCGACATCCAAACGCAAACTCAAAGCGTTTACAACAGAAGAGCCAACGCCATGTAAACCGCCTGCAGCATTATAAGAAGCGTTGCCAAACTTTGCTCCAGCATGAAGCTTAGTTAAAACAACTTCAACGCCTGTAAGTTTTGTTTTAGGCTCAACGTCTACTGGAATACCACGACCGTTATCTGCAACTTCAATAGATCCATCGTCGTGAAGAGTAACAATAATATGATCGCAAGCTCCAGCTAAAGCTTCGTCAACTGCGTTGTCAATAATCTCCCAAAGGCAATGCATTAAACCTTGACTGTCTGTAGTGCCAATATACATGCCTGGACGCTTACGAACTGCGTCTAAGCCTTCAAGCACAGTCAAGCTATCAGCATCATATTGCTCTTTATGAGAGACCACTTCTACCCCTTGCACTTATTAAACGTACAACCGATTATTTTAAGCAATAAGTGTCGTACTATCGCAAAAGCAACAATACGACACTTTGTAATATAACTTCACACAATCACTGATCTAAGAAGTCACGCAAAGTTTGCGATCTAGAAGGATGACGCAGCTTAGACATTGTTTTAGACTCAATTTGACGAATACGTTCACGAGTAACACCATAAACGCGACCAATATCGTCTAAAGTCTTTGGTTGACCATCTTCCAAGCCATAGCGCATCTTAATAACTCCAGCCTCTCTAGGGGCCAAAGTTTCCAAAACTTGCCTAAACTGTTCTTGAAGAAGCGAGAATGCAACAGCATCAGACGGTGCGATTGCGTCAGTATCTTCAATCAAATCGCCAAACTCAGAATCGCCATCCTCACCCAAAGGAGTGTGCAAAGAAATCGGTTCACGACCGTACTTTTGTACTTCCTGAACCTTTTCTACTGGCATATCTAGTTCGCGAGCAAGCTCATCTGGTGTAGGTTCACGACCTAAATCTTGAAGCATTTGACGCTGAACCCTAGAAAGCTTATTAATAACTTCAACCATATGCACTGGAACTCGAATAGTACGAGCCTGATCTGCCATAGCACGAGTAATAGCCTGGCGAATCCACCAAGTTGCGTAAGTTGAGAACTTAAAGCCCTTCTTCCAGTCAAACTTTTCAACTGCACGAATCAAACCAAGGTTACCTTCCTGAATCAAATCAAGGAAAAGCATGCCTCTACCCGTATAACGCTTAGCAAGAGAAACAACAAGACGCAAGTTTGCTTCAAGAAGATGATCTTTAGCTTTCTTACCATCTGCTGCAGCCCACTTAAGCTCACGCTTACGCTTAAACTCCATTTGATCAATTTGAGTATCAAGCAAATGCTGAGCATACAATCCAGCTTCAATACGCTCTGACAAATCAACTTCTTGCTCAGCGTTAAGCAAGCTCACGCGACCTATCTGCTTTAAATAATCCTTAACAGGATCTGCAGTAGCGCCTGTAGCAATTACACGACGCTTAGGATTACCAGACGGAGTTAGATTATCATCATCGTCATCGTCTCGTACAACAAATGCGCCTTTTGCTTGTGGCACTTGCGGAGCATCATGCTTAATTTCGTCGTGATCATCAATTTCATCAAGATCTTCAGACTCTTCATCATCAAGATCATCTGCAACGTCAATATCGCTTAAATCGTCAACATCAGATATATCTTCTGGCTGGATATCGTCTAAATCATCAAGATTCAAATGTTCATCATCAACATCAAGATGTGGATCGTCATCTAAAGGATCGTCAATAGATAATTGATCTTGAGATTCAATATCTACGCTATCCTCAGTTTCGTCATGTTTAGCATCAGACGATACTGATTCAGTATCAATCTTGTTGTCTTCAGTTTTCTTTGAGCGAGAACTGCGTGTCTTGCTATCAGCTGACGAAGTTCGAGTACTGGTTTTACGCGCAGCGCTAGCCTTGCGAGTTTTTACAGGCTTAGTATCATCTTGCATTTCGTCGCTGTCGACCGTTGATCCAACTTCACTCGTCAAACTGTTCCTCCTGTATTATCCCCTTGTAACGCATATAGGCATAGTTCATGCAAGGGCAAGTTTTACCTTAAGTAGTAAACCATTTAAGCAAGACGATTATTCCCCAACTAATTTTTTGCGGCGTGGCGAATTATTCAATCCATGCTGGCTCAAGACCATTTTCGAATGCTCCACACACTATTTTTGCCATAGAACAATCAGGATCAATGCGCAATGCACAATCACAATAATACTTTACTTCTCCTAGCCTAAACCACCAGCTGATATAAGCTAATAAAGCGTAAACTTGCACAGATAATTTTGGAATGCTTTTAGTAATAATAGCCATAGATTTTAAAATTTTGCACGCGAAAATAGCTCTCTTTATATCAGGCTTATTATTTGTTTGAGTGAATTTTGCTTCTAAACAATGCCGCAAATTACGAGATACTTCAGAAGTGTGAGGACACCAAGCAAATTCCGACAAAGTTTTTTCGTCATACCATTCTTGATTTTCATCCAGAATAGAAATAAGCATTGCGTCACGAACATTAATATTATGCAACATTGCTATTGGCAGGTTTACTAGATCATATCCAAACATTTTTTCATCGTAAGCAAACATATTGTACCATCGCATAAGCGCTCTGCTTGCAATATCTCTAATGGCGTATTGCTTGCCATTTCGATCAACATTTTCTATAAAAGCTTCCGAAACTGCCGGAACCCAATATTCTAATCCTTTAATCCATTGCACACTATCACTACAGTTGTTGTAAATATATTCCTTAGAAAAAGTCATAAAAAAGCTGCACTCTTTGGAAGGATATATATTCCCATTAATATCTGAAATTTCTCTTCCAGCAAAACTTTCAAAATCTTCTGAACCTGCAAAATCTAAACAACCATTAAAAGAATTAGCGCTTTCACCATAAATTTGCATAAGACTTTGCATATCAAAGTCATCCATACAATTATGCGATATCTTTGTTTTCAAATCATCCTCTACAATTTCCATGCATACTCCCCCTCATTTTTTACATGATTTTTTATTTTGATAATCAAACTATGTAATAGCATTTTTTGATATATTGAAGTTTCTCAAGACATAAGTCAGCATTCAATAAAAAACTATTTCCGCGGTGAAAAGCTTATTAAACCATAATAATAACTGCGTTTTGTAATGTTCAGCCCTGTGGATAACTTTCATAATATGAGCACATTTATAGGCAACAATTACAGTCTTAACGATATTGAATCTAGAATTACTTTTTTAATTTCTCAGCAATTTAATACGGGACTAGAAGATAATCTTTCATCCACATGTGCGCAAACACTACAGCAAGTAATAAAGCAAGCTATTGTTTCAAGCGAAGGCGGAAAACGTCTTAGAGCTCTTCTTACGATTTCAGCATTTTACGCTGCATCAAAAGAAACCAATATTCAAAAAATCCATGAACAGTCTGTATTTGACATAGCTTGTGCTCTAGAAGTATTTCAAACAGCTGCATTAATTCATGATGATATTATTGACGAATCTTATTTGAGACGTGGAAAGCCTAGTGCGTATTGTGCATTAAGTAAAGCTTGCAATAATAAGCATATTGGCACAGGCTTAGGTTTAATGCTAGGAGATCTACTTGCCACAGAAAGTTTCGATATTGCAAGAAATTGTGCGAAGAATTTTACTTATGGCGAGGAATTGTTAGCAGCATTTGCGTCTATGCAAAGAAATGTTGGTATTGGTCAAGTATTGGATTTGTCTATAGAAATGATGCAACTAGATAATCCAATACAACTTGCGGAATCATCTTTGAATGTTTTTAGATGGAAAACAGCCAGTTACACTACTGTTGCTCCATTAACTCTCGGCTTTCTTGCAGCAAATATGCAACCAACTGAAGCATACAATCTTGCTAATTCTATTGGCAATTCGTTAGGCGTTGCTTTCCAGATTGCTGATGATTTGCTTGATATTGTTTCAGATAGCAAGATTACAGGTAAGCCTATTGGCGGTGATATTAGAGAAGGTAAGCGTGCAGTTCTTCTTGCAGATGCTTTGCAATACGGAAACGATAACGAAAGAGAAATACTATTAAAAGCTTATACGAGTAGTACTAGGAGTGAAGATGATGTAAATAAAATAATACAGATTTACCATACTTCTGGTGCTATTGAAAAATCAAAAAAGCGAATTGAGAATCTATGGAATGATTCACAACAAGCAATCGAATCAAGTACATTGAGCGATAGTGGAAAAACTATTTTGCATGAAATTAGCAAACGATTTATACCAGAAGCATGGCGTAATGTACAATAATATTTAGTAAATAACGCTCGAAATTAGCCTTCTTTACTATCTTGCTTGTACACTCGTAAGTAGCAAAAATGGTTTTACGCGTATAAGGATTGTGACAATGGATGAAGCTACGCAGGCGCAGCCAGGTATGCGCATTGAAAATCGCTATCGCATTGTGCGCAAAATAGCTCAGGGTGGCATGGCTACTGTGTATCAAGCAGAAGATGAACGCCTTGATAGACCTGTAGCAATTAAAATCATGCACACTCAACTTGCTCAAGGAGTGCATCGCCAGCAATTTATTGCTAGATTCCGCAGAGAAGCAACCTCTGCTGCAGCAATTGCCAATCCACATATTGTGCAAGTTTATGATACGGGCGAATATGATGGGCTTGATTATCTTGTGATGGAATATGTTCATGGCGTTAATTTGCGTTATGAAATGAATATGCAAGGCACATTCAGTGTGCGAGATACGCTGCGTTTACTTGCAGAAACTTTGGATGGTCTCGCTTCTGCACATAATGCTGGAGTTGTGCATAGAGATATTAAGCCGGAAAATATTTTAATTAACGATCGAGGTCATGTTCAGATTACTGATTTCGGTTTAGCTAGAGCAATTTCGCAAGCAACATTATCTTCTACAGGATTGCTTCTTGGCACAGCAGCTTATCTTGCTCCTGAACTTATTGAGCATAATCTTGCAACTCCTCAAGGTGATTTGTATTCAGCGGGCATGATGGCTTGGGAAATGCTTGCAGGAAGAGTGCCTTTTACTGCAGATAATCCTGTTACGCTTGTTTTCAAGCATGTGCATGAAAACACTCCTTCAATTGCTACAGCTTGCCCTGGAATTAGCGAAAAAGTTGCACAATTCATAGCAAACCTCACTGCTCGCGACATGAACGAACGACCTAAAGATGCAAGTGAAGCATTAGCAAAATTACGTGCACTTTCTACACAATTAAACCCTGAAGATTGGCAATACAAAGCAGAAGAACCACAAGAGTTTTCAGAAGAAACAGACTTTTCTCCTATTAATAATTTGCGTGTTCCCCCTGAAGCAAATTATTCGGACAAATTGAATCCTAATAATGACTCAGATGCTACACGAGCGATAAATACTTCAGGCTCTAATTTTTCTGCTAATTCCAACTCTTTATTGCAAAATGCTACAGACGAAACTGTTGCAATACCTAGAGATAATTCTGTAGGTGAACTCGATTCACGCACAAATAATGATCTACATAATCCTGAAGTCAATAATGTAGCAATAGACAATTCACTAGCGAAGTCCAACAGTGCTTTCGATGCGAATAATCTTCAAAAAACACAAGCTATGCAATGGCATGCTACTAATGCAGAAGATGTGTCATACAATTCGCAAGATAATCCTTTAGAAGAATTTGACGATAGCAATATGCCAACAATTGCTATTAGCTCTCGCAATTTTAACAACAAATTAAATGCAACAAAACCATTGGGCCTGTCATATACAGAAAAGGACTTAGGAAACAAGTCTAACCGCTCTTCTAAAAAGCGTGTTTTCATTATTGCAGGTTTAAGTACAGCTGGAGTATTAGCAATTGCTGCTATTGGTGGTTTTTGGTATTTCTTAGGTCCTGGCAGTTATTGGACGCTACCTAAGCCTGACGACCTTCAATGCAACAATTATGCATCTTGCAAAATAACTGATGTCAATTGGCAACGATATGAGCACACGCTTAAAGTTGCTGGAATTCCTTACACAGTTTCAAAAGATTATAGTGACGATGTGCCAGAAGGAAAAGTAGTTTCAACAAATCCTGATGTTGTCGGAAGCCATATTCAAAAGCACAATAATAGTGCTCTTAATGTTGTAATTTCGCGTGGAATTCGTAAGGCTACAATCCCGGACGATATTACAGATCCAAAGACTTACAATGGCAAAAATCCTTTGAAAACATTGCGTAAAGCAGGCTTTACTAACATTATTCACGATAAGTCAGGAGATACGTATTCTATAGATATACCAGCTGGCAGCTTAATTGATATTAACCCTAAACCTGGCACACGCATGAACCATAACGAAGAAGTAAGTATTTTACTTTCTAAGGGACCTAAGCCTGTACAAATGCCAGATATAGTTGGGAAAACAAAGAATGAAGCTGACTTAGCTTTGACTGACGCTAAGCTGGATGTAAAGTACGAAGAAGAAAATAGCGATACTGTAGCAAAGGGTAAGATTATCCGCGCTTCTGTTGAAGCTGGTTCTGACTTACATTGGGGCGATAGCGTTAAAGTTGTTGTTTCAAAAGGTCCAAAAACTGTTACATTGCCAAACGTTTGCGGAAAGAGCAGTGATGAAGCTAGAAGGATTATTGAAAGTCTAGGGCTTAAAGTTCGTGTTTCTGCTCCACTTGGTGATTTAATGCACGTAGTGCGCTTCCAATCCCCTGGAGCTGGAAGCGAAGTGCCATTGAAGGATTCTAGTGGAAATCCTTCTATTATTACTCTTACAGTAATATAAGCGTGTCTTAAGTATTATAAAAGCGGCGGAAGCTCAATAACTTTCGCCGCTTACATATTT
>NZ_LXJL01000059.1:0-10013 GCF_001641215.1 Gardnerella sp. 30-4
TATTTAAATATTGCGTGAAACAGTTGTGAAACAACTTTATTTTCTTAATGCTAATATCTGGCAAAATGACTTAAAATCAGCATAATTACGCGGATGCCGGCGTGTTGATGGTGTGTGTGAAGCGTAATCTTAACATCAGTTGGGAGTGTGTGGTTTTTTGAATAAATATGGAATAAAGAAAAGGATCAGGAGATGATAAATCGCTGCTTTGCGTTCGTGCCAGGAATTAAGCATCTAGTTATTTTAAGGTCGGCGTGTCTTGCGATTTCTTATCTTGTAAACATAGCTTTTGTCTACGTTTGCGTTGGGATGTTGTCTCCAGTATTAAGACCTGTTCGTTCTACTGGAACTTCTTTAATGAGTTCTGTTGAATTTACGTCTTACATTATTGCTTTAGCTGCTATTATTTTGCTGAAATATGCAGTTTTTTACTGGTCGTGTACTGTTTGTGCAGAAATTGAGTCGCGAATAGCTATGCGTTTGCGCCCTAAAATGTTGCACGCAATGTTATCTCTACGTTCTGTAGATATTGAAGATTCTCATGACATTACTTCTTTGCGTGTAAATGAAGATATTTTTGCAATACAAAGTTTTGTTGCTTCTTTAGTTCCACAAATTATTGCAGCTATTCCTGTTCCTGTGGTTGTTTCTGCAGCACTATTTACAGTTAACCCTGCTATAGCCGGGATTTGCGCATTAGCTGCATTGTTTAATGTCGCTTCTCTTATATTCTCGTTGGCACTAAGCCCAGTATCGTGGCGTTGTGTAAGTGCGTTATTTGCCTATGTTATTGCTGGACTCGCAATTGTTGCAACTGTTTGGTTATCTTCCGTTAAAGGTGTAGGTCTTGCTGCAGCTCTGTTAACAATGCCCTTGTTAATGTTAAGCGTCCAGCCACTGAGAATTGTTGGTAAGAATATGCATGTAGTTAAGCATGCTGTTCATGGTTTGGATCATGTTGAAGCATTGTTAAAAATGGTTACTGATTCTCCTGCTCCAATAGCATTTAGTGACGATGGTTCAACATTATCTTTGCCTGATGGCTCAACCAATATTGCTTTGCGTATGCGATGCAATATTTCGGAAAATAATGCGAATACTAATGAAGCTCAGCGTTTATCGATAATTGCAAAATCTGGTGAATTGCAAGTTATTCCAAGTAAATATCATCATGTTATGCGTGAGAAAATACTTTCTGGTACAGGTTTTAACAAATCTGCTGACATATTGCTTTCTTATAGCGACCGTTATGATATTCATGAAGACGACGTTTCTCCATTTGTAGTTTCTGAAGTATTTGACGCAAACGATAGTGCATCTTACTTGTCGTTGAATGATGCAAGTTCTGCAGCTTTAGCAGATATTGTTACTATAGTTAGCGAGCGAAGTCATCTATTTTCCACAACATTGCGAGAAAACTTACTTTTGGCTGCTCCAACAGCTACGACTACTGCGATGTGGGATGCATTGCGAGCTGTGCGAATAGATGGCGTTGTTTATGCCGATTACGACGGTCTAGATATGCCAATAGATAGACTTTTTAATAATCCTGAAGCATCCTATAATTCTGAAGATTTAAAGCGTCGTGTTATTCTTGCTAGAGCAATTTTAAGACACACTAAAGTGTACGTTTTTGATTATTCCCAATGTGATATTAGCAATCATGAAGCTGAAGAAATTGTTAAAATATTGCGTCGCATAGCGCGTTATGCGAATGTAATAGTGTTAATGCCAAATGATGCTGGAATTAGCGCAACTGATGAAATAGCAACTGTAGAATCGTATCGTCATGTTGCTAATGATAGTTCTAAAAATATTACGCAACTAAATCAATTAAACGAATCTCAGAACTCGCAAAACTCACGAAACTCGCAAAACGTTGAGCAAGCTCAGCAAGATCCTAATAAAAACAAGCATATTTCTTCTATTGCAAGTATTGCTTACACTTATGAAGTGAGAACAATCTCAAAGTTCAAACGTGCTATTTTTGCTTTTATATCAATGTTTAGTACTGCTCTCAATCTTGTTTCTGCAGTATGTATTCCTGTTGCTATTGTTTCAGCAATGTTTGCTGTTGCAGGACGTCCAATATTTGGTTTTGTAATGCAACAGTGTGTGCTTGTTGCTGTTGCTTGTATGGCAGTTCGTGCATTAACTCTTGTTACAACATTTGCAGGTGTAGATATGCATCACGAACGTTGGCATAAAGCTCATATCAGCATGAATGTTGGAATGATATTTGCAGTTGTGCCGCTTATGGTTGTTTTGTACTATTTCGATGCGAATTTGTCTTATGTAGCTATTGCTTCGTGCGTGTTTATTATGTTTATTGTTCCTCGATACTTACTTATACGCTCCAAGCATATTGCAAATAAAGTGCGCATTGAACAACATGAAGTTGAGAATGAAGTAAGTGATATTGAACTTGGTATCGATGAAGTACTTGCATTTAGGCAAGGTGAGCATTGCGTTAATCGAATGGTTACTTCAATGCATAAAGTTTCTCAACAAAGAATGCGTTTGGCTCGTAAAAGTGGAGGTATGTCGGCACTTGTTCTTGCTATATCGTTAATTAGCATTTCTGTAGCAGCACTAGTGGTTTCTCACACTATCCATCCAGTTCCAGCTAATATTCCAGCATGGAGCACTGTTTATGCTGTTATGGCAATGGTTTTGCTTGTAATTATGATTCAGCAAGTTGTAGATGTTGTTTTACAAAGAATACCGTCTGTTATGAGAGTTAAGAGCAGTAACTAACTTTAATTTAAAAAATATAGAATATGCATAAGTTGGGTTGGGGGACTGGACATGCGTAATCGTTGTAACAAGAGGCAGTTTCTTGCGCTGTTTTGGATGCTGTTGTTTGCTGTTTTATGTGGGATTGTTATTGGCTTGTTGCTTCCTAAAATAAACAGTAACGTTGGGAAGATTACAGGAGAATATGAAGCAAGCGGAGAAGCTGCGCAAGCATTGAAAAAATTGCGTATATCTAAGCCTTATCGTTACGGGTACGAGCGTCAAGTATTTGGATATCGTACTACTGACGATGACGGTAACGGATGTGACGTTAGGGAAGATGTTTTAGCGCGTGATTTACAAAATGTGAAATACAAGTACGCAGGATCTTGCCAAGTGCGTTTCGGCTTGTTGCATGATCCGTATACTGGCAAAGATATCAACTTCGTGCGTGGGCGAAAAACTAGTGCCTTAATTCAAATAGATCATGTTGTTGCATTACAAAATGCGTGGGAATCTGGAGCATGGAAATGGAATCGTGCAAAACGATTAAAATTTGGCAACGATATGATGAATCTACTCGCGGTTGAAGGAGCTGCTAATCAAGAAAAAGGTTCCGCGTCCGCAGCTTACTGGCTTCCTTCAAACAAAACCTTTAGGTGCGAATATGTTGCTAGGCAAATAGCTGTTAAATATAAATATGGTTTAACTGTAACTCGCGAAGAAAAGCAGAGTATGGAAAGCGTATTGCATAACTGTTCTGCACAGAAATTGCCAAAGTAAGGATTTTGCTCAGTCTAGTATCCTTAAAAGCGACTTAGTAAGCGTTTAATAAGCATTTAGTAATGATTATGGGTGTGATCGTGCATTACGTCGTGATGCTCTGCTGAATGAGGAATATGCAAAACGCGCATACGGTCAATAGCTCTACGCGCAAGATTGTGAGCAGAACCTGTGCCTTCGCCCTTGACTCCAAAAATAACGATAAGAGCCATAATTCCCGTAATAATAGCACTAATGCGCAAAGTCCATTGAACTCCAAAAATACTAGCAGCAACATCGGCAGCGTGACCTGTGCCAGAATGGTGAAGAGTTGTCAATACTGTCATTGTAACTACTAAAACAGGTGCTCCAATAGCGCCCCAAAGCTGACGCATAGTATTAGTTACAGCCGAACCGTCGCCAAGCTCTTCCTTACGCAAACAATTAAGTGACCACGTAGTTATTGGCATAAGCAAGAATCCCATGCCAATTTGGCGAGTAAACTGCCAAATGGAAATCCACCAAATCCACGTATCCATGTCAATAAGACTCATCATTACAGTGCCAAAAAACAGAATAATAGAGCCTGCCATAGCAACTGGGCGCACTCCAAAGCGATCTAGCATACGACCACCAAAATACTGCGAAATAGCCATGCCGAACGCTCCAGGAAGCAGAATTAAGCCGCTCATAGTTGCTGAAAAACCACGATCAGACTGAATATAAAGCGGAATAAGCACCATAATTGAGCTGAAAGCAAAAAATGTAAGGCAAGCGCAAATAGTACCTACCATAAAGTAGCGGTTTTTAAGCACATTAAGACCAAGAAGAGGAGTGTGACCGCGTTTTTGCGCTCGCAACTGCCTTATAACAAACCAAGCAATTCCAAAAGCACCAATAATCATAGGAGCCCAAGATAATGGGTGGGAAATTCCGCATCCTTCAATATTAGTGAATCCAAACATGAGTCCGCCGAAGCCGATAACCGAAAGACCAACCGAGAAGAAATCAGCATGCGCGTTAAGATCATGTTCTCCAAAATTATGCAAGAAAAATACTGCTAAAACGACGGATAGCGCTCCGATAATAGTAAGAGAGCAGAAAATAGAACGCCATCCATTAATATCAGTTTGCAAACCGCCAATAGTAGGACCGATTGCTGGAGCAATACTCATAGCCATGCCAACGCTTCCCATTGCCACACCTCTGCGAGTAACAGGGTAGACGGAGAATACGGTAATTTGTAAAACAGGCCACATTACGCCAGTGCCAATAGCTTCAAGAGTTCTGCCAACAAGTGCCATCATAAAGTCGCTACTAAGCCATGCAAGTACGGATCCAAAAGTAAAAAGCGACATGGAAGTAATAACAATTTGGCGAGTAGAAAAGCGTCTTGTTAAAAATGCTGTAAGTGGAACCATAATTGCCATAATCAGCTGGAAAATAGAAGTAAGCCACTGACCAGTTGTGACGCTTATGCCAAATTCTTGAACTATTGTTGGCAATGCTGCAGTAAGTTGTAATTGTGCGAAATTGCCAATAAATGTAATAAACGTAAGAATAGCAAGAGAAATTAAAGCAGGACGTGTAAGACGATTGTTATTGTATGCTTCTTCGCCTGTTAGCGCATGGCTGAGATTTTGGCTTTTATTAGACAGCCATGTTGAGTGCATCAAAATAAAACATCCTTTTTATTCTTAAACGTAGTTTTTCTTAAGCATATTTTTAAGCATAGGTGGCAAAAGTCAATCGACTTAAGTCTATTCTCTTATCTATTACAACGAAAAATTGTAAGACTTAATTTGCGCAAAACAATAATATCTAGACTGATTCTAATCAGTAGCTGTGGTAGGAAAGCCAATGATTGTAAGCGCCTTGAATGGAGCCATAACGACCATTGCAATAATTCCAGAACCAGCGGAGCTGAGTTTGATAGTTAGTAGCCCAATCAGCTCCGGCAGAAGCCATTTTTCCGCCTGGCAAAGCTTGAGGTAAACCGTAAGCTCCAGAAGGATTCATTGCGTTTACGCGCCAGCCAGATTCATGAGAAATAATAAATACTGTTGCAGTAAAATCAGCTTCACTATAACCGTTAGAAATAAGCCAATCGTGAGCCCATTGTTGCATCTCGCCAGCAGGAACAGTCGTGCCGATAGAAGCAGCTAAGCCAAGTCCGGCAGAAGAACCGCCAGTTCCAACAAGAATAACCTTATCTTTTGGAGCTTTTTTAACATAAGAAGCAAAAATATTAGAGGAAACTATTTTTCCCTTAGTTCGAGTAACTATTTTTGCTGTTTCCATTACGCCGTTAGCGCCTTCACTTTGCACCTTCTCAGTACCTTTTGGAAGTGCAGCAGTTTCCTTTTTAACGACGTTAAACGCGATTGGGTCGTCGGAATTTTCTAATTTTGCGCCTGCACGATTAATAGTAATAACAGTTGATTCGCTAACTTTAGTTGTAAGAGATGGAGTAACAACATCGTGTGGCTCAAGAGTGATATCCCCGGCATCAAGAACGGATTTTACATCAGTGAAATTAGTGCCCAAAATAGTACGATGATGACCATTTATAACAACGTTAACATATGAAGTTGCGCTATCATGCAACATGCGACGGCTAGCACTACGAGAAACTTGCGAAGAATCGGTTGCCGAATAAGAAGTAACCTGAACAGCGTGACCTTTAGACGAAGCGTAAAAATCTCGCGAGGCAAAACCAAGTATCACCAAAGCAATGAAGCCTAAAATAACCGCGCTAACTCTAGCCCACTGTCGTAAACTGAGTGAACCAAGCGTAACAGTATGCTTACGGTGACTGGCCATAACCCTCCTTATTTCTGCAATTACTCTATTGATATTTGCAAACGCTCGCAACGTAGAGTAATAAAACTAAAATGTATGTGCAAAACGTATATGCAAAACCTCACATATTGTATCTCATGGCATAGTCTATAAATCAGGATTCAGAATCATTAGATTCGTAAGATTTAGCTTGTTCAACCAAATCTTCTAAATCAGAAGCTAGTAATGCTCCAGCTTGTCTATAAATAACTTCGCCGCGCTTAATAACCATTACTGTTGGAACAGCTTGGATTTGAGCAGCTGCAGCAATCTCGTTGCTTTTGTCAATATCAACTTTTACGAAAGGAATTTCGGGATATTTTTCACTGACCTTCTCAAAAATAGGACCAAAAGACCTGCATGGACCGCACCACGTTGCCCAAAAATCGACAACAACTATTTCATTTGTCGAAGCAATCTTCTCAAAATTTTCTGTAGTAGCATGTATTGCTGCCATATTACTCCCTCAATATTTTGCGTATTTGCTTTATTGTACGTGCCGCCTTGCATAAATGTTGTCGATAGTGCGCTTATCTGTCGTCTTGCGGCACTAGGCTAGGAGTCATGCTTGATATCCAATTTATTCGTGAACATGCCGACGTAGTTAAGGAATCGCAGCGCAAGCGCGGTGAATCCGTTGAGCTCGTCGATGAAGTATTGCACAACGATGACTTGCGTCGTACTGCTCTTAAGGCTTTTGAAGAGGCTCGCGCTGAGCAAAAAGCTATTGGTAAGAAGGTTGCAACAGCTAGCGCGGAGGAAAAGGTTGCGCTTATTGCTGAAACTAAAGAATTAGCTTCGAAGGTTGCAGAGTACAAAGCTGAATCCGAAAAAGCTACTGCCGACTACACTACAGCAATGTGGAAGCTTTCTAACATCGTTGAAGATGAAGCTCCAGAAGGCGGAGAAGACGACTATGTTGTAGTTAAGAAGGTTGGTACGCCTCGCGATTTTGCAGCTGAAGGTTTCGAGCCAAAGGATCATTTGACTCTTGGAACTGGCGTTGCTGGAATTGATATGCGTCGCGGCGTGAAGGTTGCAGGATCTCGCTTCTACTTCTTGCGCGGTGCTGTGGCTCGCCTGCAAATCGCAATGCTTACTATGGCTGTTGATCAAGCCGAAGAGCACGGTTTTACGCTTGCGATTACGCCAACGCTTGTGCGCCCGGAAGTAATGCGCGGAACTGGCTTCTTGAATTCTCATGCGGACGAGATTTACCGTTTGCGCGAGCCAGATGATCAGTATTTGGTCGGTACTTCCGAAGTTGCTTTGGCTGGTATGCATGAGGATGAGATTCTTGACTTAAGCGATGGTGCTTTGCGTTATTGCGGTTGGTCGAGCTGCTACCGTCGTGAGGCTGGTGCTGCCGGAAAGGATACTTCTGGTATTATTCGCGTGCATCAGTTTGATAAAGTTGAGATGTTCGTTTATTGCAAGCAGGAAGATTCTCGCGCTGAGCATCAGAAGTTGCTAGGCATGGAGCAAGAAATGCTTGCTAAGGTAGAAGTGCCTTACCGCATTATTGATACTGCTGCAGGTGACCTTGGTTCTTCTGCCGCTCGTAAGTTTGATTGCGAAGCTTGGGTTCCAACGCAAGGACGTTACCGTGAGCTTACTTCTACTTCTAACTGCACTGAGTATCAGGCTCGCCGCTTGAATGTGCGTGAACGTATGGAAGATGGTGGAACTCGTCCAGTTAGTACGCTTAACGGCACTTTGGCTACTACTCGCTGGCTTGTGGCTATTTTGGAAAATCATCAGCATGAGGATGGTTCGATTGATATTCCGAAGGCTATGCAGGCTTATATGGGTGGCAAGGAAGTCATTGAGCCAACTAAGTGGGAAGCGTGAGTTTGCTCGTGCACAAACACGGCGTTTGTTTCAAAAAATCGTTTAATTAACTACAAAGCCCGGGAAATTACCTGGGCTTTGTTTTTTAGTTGATAAGTTTTTTGAATCTGGGTGTTGTGTGTTGCGTTCTATACGTGATGATATGCTTACCACTTGTGCGTTAAAAGCGGCAATTTGATTGCTTTCGCGCGCAAATGGATGGGTGTCCGAGCGGTCTAAGGAGACGGTCTTGAAAACCGTTGTAGGGAAACCTACCGCGAGTTCGAATCTCGCCTCATCCGCGAATTAACTAAGCCTAAAGCATGTGAAATTGCTTTAGGCTTTTTTAATTCGCCGAGCTCGGGAAATTAGCAAATTGCGGCAGAAACTTTACAGCGGTGTAAAGAAACGGTCGGTTGTGCGCGGAATAACGGCAGAAACTTTACAGCAGCGCACAGTTTATGCCGCCTACGCACCAAAAAACGGCAGAAACTTTACGTGGGTGTAAAGGAACGGTCGGTTGCGCGCGAGAATCCGATTGAAACGTGCGCTCGCTCGATTTTAGCGCGTGGAATAATGACGCTCTTGAGAAGTGATTGCGTCAAGGAAGAAGTTCGCACCTTCGCGGCAAGACGTGCTGCTTTTGAAATCTTCCGGAGCGTAAGGCGCAACGCTTTCAAACATCTCCTCGTAATCAGCAACGCTTAAACGCACGCGCGAATCAAGCATATCCGCATGCTCGCGCGCAAACAGCGCATTTCTAAATCCTGGCGCAATCGTGCCGCTGAAAAATTCACCAACAGCGCCGGAGCCGTAAGAAAATAGCCCAATCTTATCGCCGCTTTTAAGTGCAGTAAGATTACTATTTTCGCAAGTAAATTCGTCTAACTCAAGTAAAGACAGCAATCCCAAATACAGGGAACCCGTATAGATGTTGCCTACGCGATGGCTGTACTTCGTGCTGGTTCCATAGCGCGAAAGTAAGCGATTGCGCGACGACTCGCTTAGGTTGCTATTATCGCAAGAATCCATCGCAGCCTTAAGCGCCTTCAAACCCATTTTCGTATACGGCAAGTGGAAGCATAACCCTGCAAAATCATTGAAATTACAACTGTTTTGCGCACAATATTTTTGCCACACGTCGCAGAAAAATTGTATGTATTGCTCAGTCGAAAACTTTCCGCGAGCAAGCGCAGTGTCTTGGTAAACAGGTCGCCAAAAGTCCTGAATATCAGCGGATTTCACAACGCTATCGTCGTTAATTTTAAGCACGTGCGGGTTCGCGCTCACAAGCATTGCTACAGCCCCTGCTCCCTGCGTTACTTCGCCAGGTGTAGCAAGACCGTAGCGCGCAATATCGGCTGCAATAACAAGCACTTGCGGATTTTTTTCGGCGTGCGCGCGCACGTAGTCACATGCCATCATCAAAGCCGCGGTGCCGCCGTAGCAAGCTTCTTTTACTTCAATAGAGCGCACCCACGGCGTGAGTTTTAGCAGATTTTGAACGTACAGAGCACTCGATTTACTTGCGTCGACGCCGCTTTCTGTGCCGACGATTAGCATTTTGAGGCGATTGCTATCGATGTGGGGTAGCAGTGGGAGGGCAGCTTGCGCGGCGAGAGTGACGATGTCTTGGTGATTTGGTGGCACAGATTGTTCGCTTTGACCGATTCCGATTGTGAATTTGTTAGGGTCGATTCCGCGGTGTTCCGCCAGTTCTTCGAGGTTTAGGTAATAGTGCGGCGTTGCGAAGGAGATGCGGTCGATGCCGACGGCAAGGGGAGTGGTTGCGGAGGTTGTGGTTGCTGATGTTTCGGTATTTTGTGTGTTCATTTGTCCTAAAA
>NZ_LXJL01000006.1:0-20497 GCF_001641215.1 Gardnerella sp. 30-4
AATAGATACTGACTATATTTTTCTGTTTTTCTATTTTTGCGTCGTATTTTTTACTGATTTATGTCGTGTTTATAGAATTTTTTGTTTCAAACAAGCACTTTTTTGTTACGTCTGGTTTGTTTTGTGTGCTTTTAGTAATAGAATTGAGCGCAAGTGGTTTGTTAAACATTTTTCGGTTAGCAAATTTATGGGATCTGTTCCATTAACAAAGGAGAGACGAGTGAAAGTTTGCGCTCAATGCGGTACCCAGAATATTGATACTGCAAAATTCTGCAAGGGTTGTGGTAACAAGTTTGAGGCTGCTCAGCCGGCACCCGTTCAGCCGGCACCTGTTCAGCCAACACCTGCTCAGCCGGCACCTGTTCAGTCAGTACCTGTTCAACATGCTCCAGCTCAGCCAGTGCCTGTTCAGCAAGTGCATGTTCAGCCTACACCAGCTCAGCCGGCGCCTGCTCAGCCTATTGCGCAGCATGCTCCTCAGTTTGCGCGTCCTAGTATGCCTCAGCAGGGTATGCCAGCTCAGCCAGGAATGCCTCAGCAGGGTATGCCTCAGCAGGGTATGCCAAATATGCAACGTCCAGGCTATCCATATGCTCAGCAGGGTATGCCAGCTCAGCCAGGAATGCCGGGTATGCAGAATCGCCCAAATACTCCAGGCGTTTCGCACTATAGCCAAATTTCAAACCAGCTTAATGCTGAACAGATGATGAACTTCTTCCGTTGGTTAGTAACTGCTCTTAAGAATCCTTCCCAGAGGTATCGCGTATCTAATATTTACGCAGTTTTAATTTCTGTGATTTCTGGTTTGCTGTTTGGTTTCCAAGCATATTTCTCTT
Organism: Gardnerella sp. 30-4; assembly: GCF_001641215.1. Classification (NCBI taxonomy): domain Bacteria; kingdom Bacillati; phylum Actinomycetota; class Actinomycetes; order Bifidobacteriales; family Bifidobacteriaceae; genus Gardnerella; species Gardnerella sp. 30-4. The sequence goes on from NZ_LXJL01000006.1 coordinate 837, forward strand.
CGCTTTCTTTCTACAATGCTTCTAATAGCACTGCTTTGGAACTTGTATCTAAGTTCGCTGGACAGCAAACTCCTGGTGTGCCTTTTACACTATTCTTCTATAAGTTTGTTATTGGAATGATTACCGTATACGCTGTATACGGTGTAGCTTTGCTTGGCATGAAGATGTTTGGTGAAGAGGTTTCGCCAGCTCAGCTTCACGTTCTTTTTGCTCAGAAACTCGTACCGCTTTTAGGCTTGCAAATTGTTTCAGTGATTTTGACTTTCATTGCTCCATCTATTCCTGTTATGAATTACTTTAAAGGAAAAGTAGAAGGCAGTGATTCTTTAGTTGCATCTATAATCTACAGCAATTCAGACATCTCATTGTTAATGAATAATCCTAGTGCTGTTTTGCAAGTTCCATCTATGTCTTTGCACACACTTTACTTGGTATTATTGATGCTCATTCCTGTATCGTTTATGGCAACTGCACACTACAAGGGTAAGCTTGATCGTGAGTGGATGTGGGTTATCTTTATCTTGATTGGAATTGTTGCAATATTTATCGTTGCTGCAATCAATACTGCTATGGTTAATTCCTTGGTTCCTTCGAATAATCTTATGAATAAAGCACAAGACCTAGCTAATTTATTTAAGTAAATATATCTAATAAGTCATAAGCCTAGCAGTCTTGTCTGCTAGGCTTATTTTGTAAAAATATACGGAGAGAAATATATGAATTGTCCATATTGCAACAGTCAAAATGCTTATGGAGCTATAGTATGCTCATCTTGTGGAGCTAGTCTTGTGCCGCAGCAAGCTAATTCAAGTTATCAGCCAATGCAAAGTGCTCAATATCAGCAAAATCAAATGAACGATGTACAACAAACGCAGTTCATTCAGCAGAACACGCAAGCTTATCCTCAGCCTGTTTATAGCAGTCAAAATACTTATGAACAGCAGGATTATTCAAATCAACAGTACTATAATCAGCAGGATTATTCGCAAAATCAGCCTACAGAATATTATGCTCCTGATTCGTTTAATCCTAATTTCGTAGCAGGTAATGTTGTGAGAAGCACGCCTATGAAACACAGCACAAAAATTATGCTTATTGTAATTGGCATTGTTATTGTGGTTCTTGGTATAGGTTATACAGTTATTCAACAGAATGTGTATTCTCCACAAGCAACAATTCAACGTTATGTGAAGTCTTTGCAAGAAGGCAATTTTGATGAAGCTAACAATATGACAGATTGGTCTTCTTCTAAAGTTCCAGAAAATTATCGTGCCTTACTTACAAGCGCAATAGGCAGAGCTTCCAAGAATCATATGTCTTACATGAGTGTTGATAGTGGCCCATACAATTCATTTAAGCTTTCTTACAAAATTGGCAATAGTGATGCTTCGGCAGTAATAAGCCTTGTACCAGCTGGCAAACAGTGGCTATTCTTTGACTCTTATAAAGTTCAATATCCACCATTTGGTCACATTACCATAACTGTGCCAAATGAAGTTGATAAAATAAAAGTTAATGATTCTGAAATAAATTTGTCTACTCTCAAAAAATCGCCGAAATATGACGGTGAAAGCTACAGTTCAGAATACGGTTATTCAGTATATACATCAGCTACAGAATATAGACTTCCAGTGTATCCTGGTGCTTACCATATTGAATCTGCAAAAAGTTCGCAACTGTGGACCACAAATTCTGCTGACGCGTCAATTAGCGAAAAAGATAGTTCGGAATCTGCAGTGTTAGAACTAGAAGCTACAGAAACATTAAAGGATGAGCTTACTAAGGCTATTCAAAAGCATGTTGATAAATGTGTAGCGTCAACTGAAACTGATGTTCCAGAGAGTTGTAGATTTGCAAGCTTTAGTTACTATACCAGCTATAAATATGACAATATTAAGCGTAGTGTTAATAGCACTCCTATGTTGGATCAAGTTAACATGTCGTCAGGAACTTTTCAGAGCGATGAGGTTGGTGTAGACATTACTTATCGCTATAAGGACGATGATGATGATAGTGATTGGAGAGACTCGCACACTAGAAATAGTGGTTATGTTTATGGAAAGTTTAGTATTAAAGATAATAAGCTAGTAATAGATTTTAACCAAGACTAAACCTAACGAATGTGCAAAATTTAAAGGCGCATTAAATACGAATAAAAGTTTCCCTCTACAATTTGTTTTGCAGAGGGGAATTTTTTTATAGCGTAGATTTGCGCACTGGTAGATTTGCGCATTGTAAAGTATGACACTAAACGCATTTTTCAGTATGGATATGTTATACTGGTAGTCCGTATATTTAAAGGTTGATATACAAGCAATTTTCAATGAAGAAAGGTAGTCGATGACGTTTATCTCTCGTGCAATACGCTACATTCTGAGGAAACGAATAAAAACAGCAATAATTTTCATTATTGTATTTCTTATTTCGACATTGTTATTTTCTACTTCTGCAGTTTCAAATGCTGCAGGTAGAGAAGGAGAAAAAGTTGAAGCGCAAGCAGAGTCTAGTTTTGTGCTCGCAAATAACCCTCAAATAAACCCTGGAACTCCTAGAGGAGCTGGAACTGTAAAACCTAAAGATGTACAGGCAATTGCAAAGTTAAATGGAATTGCTTCCTACGTTGTTCGACAAAATGTAACAGCGGATTTAGTTAATGCTAAAGCGGCAAGAATTCCAGGCGTACAAGAGTATGACAATAAGCGTGAACAGCAGTTTGGGAATGCCGTTAATATTGAAGGAACGAATGACTCTACTGGTTTAAATACTTTTAAAACAAAAGCAATAACTATGTCTAAAGGCAAGCATCTTATTGCTAACAACGTTCATGCATCACTAATTCATGAAGATCTCGCTAAAGCTAACGGATTACATGTAGGAGATACTCTTACACTTCGCGCTAATCCTTACGATGCTGACAATATTCAACAATCAACAGCAACAGTAAAAACTCGTATTGTTGGAATTTATGCCGGTGCAAATAAGCGTCAAGTCGCAACTAGGGCGGAATTGACAGCTAATACCGTGTATACGGATTTGCAAACTACTCGCGAATTATATAAATATAAGCCTGGAAAAGAAATATATCAGGATGCAAGTTTTAGAATAAAGCGCGGCGAGGATGCGGATAATATTATGTCTCAAGCTGCGAAATTGCCTATTGATTTGCAAAACTATCAACTAACTCGTGACGATCAGTTCGTTTCTGGTTTGTTGAAAGCAGCAAAGGGAGTGCGCTCAATAATGACTGTTACAACAATTGCTGTTGTATCATTCGCTATTATTGCTTTGGCATTAGTGCTTTTGCTGTGGATGAATGAGCGACGTAATGAAATTGGTGTGTTTGTTGCAATTGGCACTGGCAAATTATCTATAGTTGGTCAATATCTTGCTGAGATTGTGCTTATTTCAATACCTTCGTTGATTGTGGGTTACCTTTTTGCAAAAGTTATAGCTCCGTTGATGGCTAATGTTGCTCTTGGCTCTGTGCAATCATCAGCCGCCCGTGAATTGAGTAATATGGGTCAAGCTGGTGGAAATCTTGAATCAACTTTGGCAACAAAAACTTTGGAAACACTTAGCGTACAAGTAGACGCTCAGTGTTTTGTCGGAGTTTCTACAATTGTTGGTGCAGTAATCGTTATTGCAGTTGTGTTGTCTTATTTGCCAATTATATGCAAATCTCCTCGTGAGCTCCTCGGATTGCAAAAGTAGAACTATGCTGTTTGGCGGCATAGTTTTCATAATTCGTCGTATGAAAGTTATTTGAAAAGTTAGTGAGTAACATTATGAATGGTGAAGTAATTTCTTTATGTGCTCGAGCGAAACTTGCAATATTGCGCAAACCTCGACGTAACGCAATAATTGTGCTGATTATGACTCTTGTTTTAAGTGCGCTAGTTTCACAAGCTGGTATCAGTGCTTCTGTTGAGGGTGCTAGGGATCGTATTCAATCCAGTATTGGCTTAGGTTTTACTGTACGAGCAAAAACTCGAGGTGAAACTCTTCCAGAGCAAAGTAATGCAAATTCTAATTCTGCTACTGCTACATCTAGTTCCTCAATTCCTCAAGATTTGGGCGCAAATGAAGGAATTGACTCTAGTCAAATTCGTAAATTTGCTGCGATTTCGAGCGTAAAAACTGTAGTGGAAGAGCGCGATGTTTTAGCTGTGCCTGTTGGAAAGCAACTTGTGCTTCCTGCGCAGGGTCCAAGACTAGACGATGATGTTTTGGCTCATGCTGCCGGAATTACTGGCACAACAGATTCTCGATTATCTCAAGGTTTTCAAGAAGGATTGTACCGTTTAGAACAGGGTGAGCATATTACTAATCGTTCTTCTGGTAGAGCAATAGTGCATCGTGATTTTGCTAAGAAGAATAATCTTAAGATTGGTTCTACTATAATTCTTAAGCAAGGGTTTAATGTAAAAGTTCGCGTTGTTGGCATTTTTGCCGGCAAATTGCAAACTAAAGGAGCGCTTCCTTCGGATACGTCAGAAAACCGCATATTTACTGACTTAAGTTCTGCGTTGTCTTTGGCGGGTTCTTCTAATCGAAGTGTTTTGCGTTGTGTTGTTGAGCGTTCTGATTTATTAGCTAGTGCAATACGGGAGGCTAAAAGTATTGCTGGCAAGTGGGCAGATGTAGAGCAGAATGCTTCGCAATTGTCTGATGTAATAAGCTCGGTTAACTCTGTGCAACAACTTGTGCGAATGATTTTTGTGGCACTAAGTTTTGTTGGTATTTTAGTGCTTGGACTTGTATTAGTGTTCTGGGTTAGAGGACGTATGCACGAGATTGGCGTACTTATGTCTATCGGATTATCTAGAGCAATAATAGTTAGTCAATTGCTTGTTGAAATAGCGATACTCAACATTGTGTCATTCGTCATTTCGTTAGGCTTCGGTGCTGCTTTTTCTGGCGTTATTGGTTCTGCGATTTTGCATAGTGCTGATTCGTCATTTATTGCGGATGGTATGCCAGTATTGCCATTGCTGCAAACTCTTGCTGCTTTTGTTATTGGTTTGCTTATTTCAATAGTCGCATTACTTGTTGCAGTGCTGCCAATATTAATAAAGAAGCCTCGGAAAATACTGAGTGCCATGAGTTAGCAGAAATGTAGTTGCGTATGCGAATTTTCTACTAAAAGCGCAATCGCATAAATGGAACAAATCGTATAAATCATATTTAAATTATGTAAAAATAAGGAGCTTATTATGTCGGCTTTATTGCAATTAAAAAATGTGAAGTACACTTACGGACCTGCAAATATTGCGGTACTAAATGACGTGAATGCAGATTTCGAAATTGGCAAAATGTACAGTATCATGGGAGCTTCTGGAGCAGGAAAGTCTACTATGCTCTCACTTTTAGCTGGATTAGATACTCCTTATAAAGGTGAAGTATTGTTCAATGGTGAGGATATTGCAAAAACAGGATATGTTGAGCATCGCAAAAAACATATTTCACTTGTTTTCCAGAATTTTAATCTTATTGACTATTTGACGCCATTAGAAAATTTGCGATTAGTAAATTCACATGCTGATGTTCAAGTGCTAATAGATCTTGGGTTAACTGAAGAAGAAGCAAATCGTAACGTCACTAAACTTTCTGGTGGTCAACAGCAGCGTGTTGCAATTGGACGAGCTTTAGTATCTTCTGCGCCGGTAATTTTAGCTGATGAGCCTACTGGAAGTCTTGACCCTGCAACAACTAAAGAAGTTATTGCAATATTAAAAAAAGCTGCTAGAGAGCATGGCAAATGTGTGATTGTTGTTACTCATGATTCGAAGGTCGCATCTCAAGCTGATGTAAAATACGTGCTAAAAAATAAACAGCTAACGCGACAATCTGCTTGAGCGCACGAACCGGCGAGTTTCGGACACTCGTGCAGTTGGCGCGCTGCGTTATGGTCTCTTAATCCTGTTATTCGGACACGCGTGCAGTCGTCGTGCTGCGCGCGTAACGCATGTTTCCGTTTTTTCGTTAATGGCGCAGATTGCGCTCGCTTACGAAACTCGCGTTGGAAGTCCACTGGACTTCCAACTTAAGCGAGTTTCCGCTCCGAGTTGCCTTCGCGCGCTAAATCGCAGCGCTCAAGCAGGTCGTCGCGCCAAACAATAAGCCGACTCTGCGAAATCGTAGAGCCGACTTATTGGCTAGAAGAACTTAACTACAAATCAGATGTGGAAGTAAAGCTCATACTCGAGTGGAGTTGGAGCCAAGCGCGCCATATCCATTTCCTCATGCTTCAAATTCAGCCAAGTTTCAATCAAGTCGCTAGTAAATACGTCGCCTTGCATAAGGAAGTCGTGATCCTCTTCCAAAGCTTGCAAAGCCTCACCAAGTGAAGAAGGAACTTGCTTAATGCCGTCATGCTCCTCTGGAGGAAGCTCGTACAAATCTTTATCAACAGGGGCAGGAGGCTCAATATGGTTAACAACACCATCCAAACCTGCCATAAGCTGAGCGGAGAATGCTAAGAATGGGTTGCATGAAGGATCCGGTGCACGGAACTCAATTCGCTTAGCAGCAGGTTCCGTACCAGCAAGAGGAATACGAATAGCTGCAGAACGGTTACGAGCAGAGTAAACCAAGTTGACTGGAGCTTCGTATCCTGGAACCAAGCGATGGTAAGAGTTAAGCGAAGGATTCGTAAATGCAAGCACAGAAGAAGCGTGCTTAATCAAGCCGCCAATGTACCAACGTGCAATATCAGAAAGTTGAGCGTAGCCAGTTTCCGCATAGAACAATGGCTTGCCATCCTTCCAAAGCGACTGATGGCAGTGCATGCCGGTGCCGTTATCTCCAGCAATTGGCTTTGGCATAAATGTTGCAGCCTTACCAGCTAAAGCAGCAGTTTCATGAACCACATACTTGTACTTCATCAAATCATCGCCAGCATGAACAAGCGTATTGTAACGGTAGTTGATTTCCTGCTGACCTGCGCCGCCGACTTCGTGGTGAGAACGCTCAAGAATCAAGCCGACCTTTTGCAAATTGCAAACCATGTCATCGCGCAAATCCTGATTGTGATCTACTGGTGGCACAGGGAAGTAGCCGTGCTTTACGCGGTTCTTAAAACCAATATTGTTGCTGCCGTCATCCTCAGTGTCAATTCCGGAATTCCAAGGAGCTTCGTTAGAATCAACCTCATAGAAGGAGCGTTGCATGTCGTTAGCAAAACGCACCTTATCAAAGATGAAGAACTCAGCTTCAGGAGCAAAGCTTGCAGTGTCAGCAATGCCAGTTGACTTCAAATAGGACTCTGCTTTAATAGCGACCTGACGAGGATCCCTAGAATATGGCTCATCTGTTACAGGGTCAACAATAGAGAAAGCAACATTCAGAGTCTTATGCTTACGGAATGGGTCAATATAAGCAGTGTCAACATCTGGAATAAGCTTCATATCTGATTCGTTAATAGCCTGGAAGCCTTGCATTGAAGAACCATCGAACGCCATTCCATCAGTGAAAGCACTGTGCAAGAACTCGTCAGCAGGAACAGTAAAGTGCTGCTGAACGCCAATTAAATCAGTAAATCGTACGGATACGTATTCAATGCCTTCCTTTTCAATGAGGGCTGCGGCATCTTCTTTAGTTTGCAAAGTGGTCATGGCCACCATTCCTTTCTTAAAAAACCCAGTAATGAGTTTATGACTATGAATGCCATTTTGGATTTCAGCGACTCGAATATCTCGTTACGTTTGTGTTACATAATGTTACGTGTAGTTGCGTAGATGCGAATAATGTAATACTACATGCCGCTAATTCGCATTCATCAGTTCGCGCAGTTACAATAGTACCTATGAATTACCAAGAGCAAGAAATGCATGAATATAAGATGCATGAGCATATTAAGGAAAGTGAAAATAAGCTAGATTTAGCTTCACTTTTCCCAGCCAAAGGCGATGATAGAAGGCCGCCAGATTGGCTAGGTCGTGCACTTATTTACGTTGCAATTGTTACTTTTGTGTCCATCTTCCTATGGTTCGCTTGGAATAGCATTTCATTCATTGTTTTCGATGTTGTGATTTCTATTTTTATTGCGCTCGCAATGGAACCGCTTGTTGTTCGGTTAATTAAGCATGGTTGGAGGCGAGGAGTTGCTTCTGGCTTTACGCTAACGGGCTTGCTTGTTGTAATTAGCTTGCTACTTGCTTTGTTTGGTAATTTATTTGCTCAGCAGGTTGTTTCAATGGTTATGGGCTTGCCTGATTTATACAATCAATTTGCAAATTTTGTGCTTCACTATACCGGTTTTAAAATGCCTAATATTGAGCAGCTTGGCATGGAAATTTTGAAGCATGTGCAAACATCTTGGGTTGTTGATTTTGCTGGCCAAGCACTTAACACAACATGGGGATTGATGACTGTTCTGCTTGATTTGCTTACCATTATTATGGTTACGTATTACATTTCTGCAGCAGGTCCGGCTATGCGTCGTAGCATGTGCCGTTGGATGAATCCGCAAGCTCAGCGTCGTTTCCTATTTATTTGGTCAGTTGTTCAAGAGCAGATTTCGAGCTTCTTATTTTCGCGAATTATTTTGGCAGCGATTAACGCAGTGGGTACCGCAATTTTCCTTATTGTGATGAATATACCGTATTGGCTTCCGCTATCCTTATTCTGCGGAATTGTTTCGCAGTTTGTGCCTACAATTGGTGGCTATTTGGGTGGAGCTTTGCCTATCTTGGTTGCGTGGGGTTCCAATGGTTTTGGTGCGGCTGTTGCAACATTAATTTTTATTACGATTTATCAGCAAATTGAGAACATGGTTATTTCGCCGAAGATTTCCGAAAAGACTATGGATCTGAATCCTGCAGTAGCTTTTATTTCAGTTCTTGTAATGGGCGCTGTATTTGGTGCTCTTGGAGCATTTTTGGCTTTGCCTGTGACTGCAAGTTTGCAAGCAATTTTTAGAGTATGCACGAAGCAATATAGTTTAGTTTCTTCTCCGCTTATGAACGATCCTCACCCTGATCACACTTCTATTATTGTTCGTTGCGTTGAGGCGATTGGCCGTAAGTTCATGAATCCAATGAGTGAAAGTGTTCATCGTGTAATGAAAGGCACAAGCTCTCGCATTTCTCTGAACGAGGATATTTTATATTGGTATAAGCAAGCTTATGTGTCAGATTCTGACGATGCGAATAGTAGCAAAGTTTCCTCTAACGATTCTGATCAAACTGATGTATTGGCAACAATGCCAATTTCGCGCGAAATATTAGATGCCGTAAATAAAGATATTGCAAAGCGTAAAGTAGATTCTGAAAATAAGGATTCTCCTAAAGCAAAATTGCAAGTAGGCGAGTCTAAAATAGTAAACAATACAAAAAATACAAAAAATAGTAAAAGTAACGTAAAAAATAATCCACGGAGCGGATGGAAGCGATGATTCTTCTATCAATATTTGATGTACTAGTAATACTTATTGGCATAAGCGGTGTTGTGTATCAAGGTGTTTGTGCCGTTGCATCTTTATTCGCTAAGCCTATTGTTTTTCCTGAAGCGCCAATGGATAAGCATTATGCTGTGCTTATTTCTGCGCGCAATGAGGAAGCTGTTATAGGTAATCTTATTCATTGCATTCAAACTCAAACATATAGACAAGATTTTATTGATATTTGGCTTGTTGCAGATAATTGCACTGATTCTACTGCGCAAGTTGGTCGCAATTGCGGATGCAACGTAATTGAACGTTTTGATAAAGAGCATATTGGTAAAGGTTATGCGCTCAGCTATCTCCTCGATCATATTATGAAAATTGGTGCGGATAAAGTTTATGACGCGTACTTTGTTTTCGATGCAGACAATAAACTTGATCCGCATTATTTTGAGGAAATGAATAAAGGTTTCCACGCAGGATATCAAATTTTAACTAGCTACCGTAATTCCGTGAATCTTTCAGATAATTGGGTTTCTTCCGGCTCTGCACTTTGGTTTATTCGAGAATCGCGATTTACTAACAACTCTCGAATGCTATTCGGTTCGAGTTGCCATGCTGGTGGAACTGGATTCATGTTCTCGCGTGAGATTATGCACAGAAATAGCGGATGGAAATTCCATCTTCTTACTGAGGATCTTGAATTCACTATGGACGCTATTCTTCACGGAGACAAAGTTGGATATTGCGGTTCTGCAGTATTATATGACGAACAGCCTGTGTCGTTTAGGCAGAGCTGGAGGCAGCGTCTTCGTTGGAGCAAGGGATTCTTGCAAGTATTTCGTTACTATGGAGCAGCTCTTATTCGACATGGTATTCGCGAAAGAGATTTTTCGTCGGTTGATTTTACGCTTATGCTTTTCCCGTTTATGGTTTTGGCTGTTGCAAGAATAATACTTGGTTTTATTTTTGCCGCATTTGGATTCGTAACATGGATGAGTCAAATTTCTTCAATGATTAATTTCATTACCACTACTGTTACAAGCGTTTTAGGCATGATGATATTTGTGTCACTCACTATTTTGGTTGAACACGATAAGCTTGGGGCCACGAATAAGGAGCTGTTTGCGTACGCTCTTAGCTTCCCGATTTTTATGCTTTCGTACGTGCCTATTGCGTTCCAAGCTATTTTCTCAAAGAGCGAGTGGAAGCCGATTCAGCATACCGGTCGCTGAGTGAAAGAATGAAATTCTATAGTGTGGAGCGAGTTTTGGGGGATTTTTCTCCTCGCGCGTCCCGTCCTTCAGTCGCTTTGACTGTTAAAGGCGTTTATTGTGTTCGCCTTTCTTTAAAGAATGTTGCTCCATCAGTCCTCTTTTAGCGCTCGTAGAGAAATCCCCCAAACTCTGCGTGCTAACCATTAATAACCTCATCTTATCGCAGAGATTTTTCGATTTTTCTTCTTCGCTTGGCGAATCAGCAGCCTGCGGCTCTGACGTTCGCCGCGCTCAGTGCGAAAAATCTCAAATCTCTACCACACGAATATTAGTACAGTGAAGGTAGCGTACGGAACAGTGATCTGGTGTGATGGTAGGAGGATTTGGGGTGGTGAGTGCGGCGGCTGATGGCGTTGTGATTGCGCAAAGATTGCGAGTATGAGATAATAGAAACCTCTATGTAAACGCTTGCTTGCGTAGCATTGTGGCGCGATGCGTGCGTTTATCTGTATACTGCGAGGTTCTTATGGTAGATTCTATTCCGTCTGAATATCCGTCCGGAAATGCTTTTGCTAGCAGCGTTCCGGTTTTTGGCGCAAACACTTATTCGAGTGATGCTAGCGATAGCAATGCAGATGTTCCAGCGGTTTCTATTCGCGGATTTGTTAAGACTTTTGGCAAGAAAGTTGCTGTAGATAATCTTTCGTTGAGCATTCCAGCAGGCTCTTTCTACGGATTGGTAGGTCCGAACGGTGCCGGCAAAACCACTACGATTAAAATGCTTACGGGCTTGCTTATGCCGGATGCTGGCTCAGCTTCGATCTTTGGCAATGACGTTTGGAGCGATGTAAATAGTGCTAAGCGCGCAATCGGTTTAATGCCTCAAGCAGATGAGATTTTTAAGACAATTACTGGTTTGCAGCTTTTAACTTACGCTGGCATGCTTCGCGATATGAGTCGCGCGGAATCCGTAAAGCGCGCGAACGACTTGCTTTCTGCTTTCGACTTAACAGAAGCTGCAAACACCATGGTTTCTGACTATTCAACTGGTATGACTAAGAAGATTTGCCTTGCAACAGCTATGATCCATAGCCCTCGCGTACTTGTGCTCGATGAGCCTTTTGAGGCAGTGGACCCTGTTTCTAGCGCAAATTTGAAGGATATTCTCGCCGAGTATGTTTCTACTGGCGGTACGGGTATTATTTCTTCGCACGTTATGGAATTGGTTGAAAAAATGTGCTCGCACGTGGCGATTATTAACGAAGGTCATGTTGCAGCTTCTGGCACTCTTGCAGAAGTGGCTCAGGGCAAAGATCTTGAAGATCGCTTTATGGAGCTTGTTGGTGGACGTCACGCAGCTGCGCGAATCGACTGGCTTAACGGCGGCAAGTCTGATAACGCTGCTGTCGCTTCTACCGAGTCTGCTAATCTCAACGCCTAATAAGGATGGCCGTAATGTCTATGATTTTTACCATGGTTCGCCTTCGCTGGGCGCTTACTTTTTCTGTTATGCGAAAGTCGATTTGGCAAAAAATCGGCTTTGGTATAGTCATTGTTTTTGGACTTGCAATTATATGTGCTCTTGGTTTTGCGGGCTGGCAAGCAGGAAAGTATCTTAATCCAGGAATGCTTGCAGATACTAAAAATTGGCAGGAATTTCAGTTCGCTCCAATAATGGTTGCGTCGATTGTGTCAATTTTTACGCTGTTTATAAACCTGTTTATGTTCGGCAGTGACACAACACTAAAGTCGCGTAGTTTTGCGCTTTACGGCATTCCTTACGTAAAGCAGCAAGCTGGTATGCTTCTTGGCTCCCTTTTTGGAGCGTTTTCTATAAGCTGCACAATCGCGCTTGCTTTGTGGTCTTTAGCGTACAGAAACTTTGGAATTGTGCCGGTTTTAGTAAGCGTAATTGCAGCTCCGCTTTACGTTGCAACAATCGTGTCTTTAAGCAAAATGCTTATTGAGCTTTTGGACACTATTTTAATAAACAAGCGTTCAAGAAACATTTTTTACTTTGCTATTTTCGTAGCGTATATGATTTTTGTTTCCACTATGAATATTGGTAACAAAAGTCCAAGAGGAATTGTGTTTGGCTTAGGTTTTTGCTCTGCGTCCGCTTTTACTCCATTAAGTGCTGCTATGGCTTTGCCTCTTGACGCCATTAATGGCAATTGGCTTGCGCTTGTTATTCGCTTCTTTATTTGCGTACTAACGATTGCTGCTTGCTTTGCAATCTCTGTATTTTGCGCAAAATTAGAGCCAAAGCTACTGCGCGGTGAGCAAAAAACAGTTGTTAAAACTAAGGGAATCGGCTTCTTTGCAGCAGTTCCAGACAACACAGTCGGTGCGATTATTGCGCGAATTATTAGCGTTATGAGAAGAGATATGCGTCAACTATTTTTGCTTCTTACGCCGCTTTTTATTCTGATAGTTGCAGGAGGAACTAGTTTTAATGCTAAAGGATTTGGTTCTATAGCACAGGATATAGGCGTTTCTAGCTGGCTTATGTATGCTGCTTTGCTTATGGGCATGGTTGTTGGAAACAATATTGCATACGATGGCACAGCTTTTACTATGCACGCGATTATTGGAGTAAAAGGTTTGCACGATCGTTTAGCGCACGCAATAGTTTGGTCCGTGATTTGCGCTGTGTACTTTGCAATTCTTGGAATAGGGGTTTACGCTTTCCTTTTCTTTGTAGCAAATGTTAAGCAAAATATGAATGCAGTTATGTTCCAAACTCTTTCTCCAATTGGAGTAGCTTTTGCGACCATAGGCATTGGCTTAATTTCTTCGTGCATAGCAATGTACCCTGTAGCGTCAATCGAAAAGCCATTTTCTAGGCCGCAAGGTTCTGCAGGCGCTAGATCTTTTGCTCCAATAGGTTTTTCGCTTCTTTCTGCAGTATGCATGATTCCGTCTATTGCTGCAGCTATGACGTTTTTGGCTATTAACACGAATCTTTTGTGGATTGCATGCATTCTGTTCGTAGTAAACGGATTTGTTGTATTGGTTGTTGGCGTAATTCTTGGCGGCAAAGTGATGGATAAGCGCATGATTCGTATTGTAGAAAACTTGCGCAGATTTGCCTCGATTACTGCGTAACTTACGCACGCTTTGTTGCAAGCGCAATGTATAGTTAAGCGCGGTATTTGCAATCGATTTAAAGGTGTGCTCGCATGGAAAGTAGTAAAGGCTCAAACGATGCCTTAAATACTCCTAATGCGAGCACGCCAACGCAAAGCGGCGAACCCAACAAAAGTATCGAACCTAAAGCAAGTATTAAACCTAAACCAAGTAGCACACAGAAGAAAAGTAAATACGCTGCTATGGTTTTAAGAAGCCAATATCCTTCTCGTTGGCGATTACTTATTGCATTTATAGCAGTTATAGTTAGTGCAGCAATTATTTTTACTTATTTTTTGCTTGACGTATACGATATTCTTCCTGGTCCTTTGACGTTGCGAAGCCAACATTATGCTGTAACTGTTTCTTCTCCTAAATCACTTTTGCGAGTTAATTCACTAGCTAAAGGCGTGACTTATGGTAAAGAAATAAATCATTCGCAAGCTCAAAAACTTATTGACGAGTTGGTTTCCGATGCTTCTATGAGTAGCAGCACTTCAGCAGTAATTATGGATGCGAATGGGCGAGTAGTTGCTTCACATGAGCCAAATGCTTTAAGAGAGCCAGCATCAACGCTTAAAACTTTAACTGCTAGCGTGGCTTCTCGCACTCTTGACATGGGTTCAACTCTTGATACTCAAGTATTTTTGTTGCCTAAAACAGGCGGTGAACCAGAACGAGCTTCTAGTGCGAATGCTAGAAAGCTTGTGCTTCGCGGCAATGGTGACATGCTTCTTGGCGTTGGAGAAAACGATTGGAACCATGTTAATGGCAGAGCAGGCTTAACGACATTAGCGAGAAGAACAGCCAACGCTTTGAAACTTGAAAATATTCGCACAGTTTCTTTAGCTGTTGATGACTCATTGTTTGGCGCAAAACGTGCTCCTGATTTGATTTATGAAACAGATGTTGAACGACGCTTTTATGCTCAAACGTCATCTTTGGCTATAGATGATGCTCGTCAGCGTGACCTTTCAGTGCAAGGTGTTGACGCTGATGCTATGACAGATTTTCCGCTTTCTGATCCTCATCCTGCTTTAAGTGTCGGTCGTGTTTTTGCTAAATTATTAAGCAAACAGGGAATAGTTATAAGTAATTATTCTAAYAAAACCACTTCTGACGAAAAAAATTCCGCTTCAGACTCGTCTGCAGATGATTCTTCTGAAAATAATAAAGATTCTGAAAATGAAAATAAATCTGCACAATCTGAAAATCTTGTAATACCAGTAAGCGAAACTAAATCGTTAATATCATCTAATTCGCGTTTAATTGCACAAGTTTCTTCTGCACCTTTAAACGAAATAATGGCATATACGCTTCGTATTTCAGACAATACATTAGCTGAAGAGTTTGGTCGTTTGACTGCGCTTGCAACTCACAAATCCAACTCTCCGGAGGGTGCAGTTCAGGCGGTAAAAGAGGGATTGCACAAGCTCAATATCGATATACGTGGTTTGCACATGTCTGATTGCTCAGGCTTGTCTCCAAAATCAAGGTTGCGCGCAACAACGCTAGCTCAAGTACAAGTGCTTAATATTAAAGCCGATTCTGGAGGTGCTGCAGCTGCTGAAGGATTGTCTCTTCCTGGTTTAGTTGGAACAGCAAGAAAGCGTTTAGCGGATGAATCTTCTGCCGGCATGCTTCGCGTAAAGACTGGTTCTTTAAGTGAAGTTACTTCTATGGTTGGTAATGTATCTAGGAAAAGTGGTGGAGTGCTAACTTTCGCTGTTGTTGCGAACCAGCCAGCTGATATTTGGGGAGCATTCGTAGCGATTAATAAGTTTATGGCAGAATTGCCAAAACTATGATTTATGAGTTGCAATTTAGCGTTATCAGCGCGCTACACTAGAAGCTATGGTGTATTCTTCTCGCATACGCGCAGGAATTGGCGCAATCAAGCATTGTTTTGATGAACTTTCGTTGTGTGCTCAAGACGCGCGTTTTTCCGAACATGGCAACCACGCAACAGATGTTGATGCTCCTCTGGTTCTTATTGCGTGCTCTGGAGGTAGAGATTCTCTTGCACTTACAGCATTGAGCGTGATTGTGTGCGCAAGTAGAGGTATTCGTTGCGGTGTTGTAATAGTAGATCACCATTTGCAGCCGCACTCAACTGAAATTGCCAATACTGCTGCTAAGCATTGTTTGCAATCTGGAATAGACGAAAAGTACGTGTATATTCAATCTGTGAACGTCGAAGATTCTGGAGAAGGCGAAGAGTCTGCTGCAAGAAATGCTAGGTATCAAGCAATTATTGAGGTTGCTAAAAAGCAGCAAGCTGCAGCCGTGCTTTTAGCTCACACTGCAAATGATCAAGCAGAAACTGTAATGATGGGGCTAAAAGATTCTGCAGGTTTAGAAGCAGTTGCTGGCATGAAAGCAGTGACATTGCGTCAAAACGTGCTTTTTGCAAGGCCTCTTATTAAGCTTACTAGAGAAGATACTACTGGTATTTGCGAGGATTTAGGTATTTCATGGTGGGATGATCCTACAAATGGTGACGATATTTCGCAAAATGAGGAACTTTCAGAAAATTATCCATTGAGATCTCGAGTTAGACACACGTTAATGCCTTATATTTCGCGATTTTTTAATGCGAATATGGTTACTTTGCTTTCTCGCGGAGCTGAAATAGCTAGAGACGATCTTGACTATATTAATTCTCAAGTTGACGAAGCTAGTTCACAAGTGATGGAATTTGATAAAAATGCGAAAACTGTTAGGTTAAAAGCTGATAAATTAGCGCAATATCATCCATCAATTCGCAGACGAATTATAGTGCGTGCGTTAAGTGAACTTGGTCTGCGTTTCTCGTCAAGTCACATATCGGCAGTGGACGAACTATGTACAAAATGGCATGGTCAGAAGCCTTTTTCATTGCCAAATTATTATGAAGCAACTCGACTCTCGCGCAATATCGTCATTCGCTTATGCAAAGATAGTGAACATGCAAATTGCAGATATACGAGATGACATCGACTATGAATTAATTAGCCACGAAGACCTTATGAAGCGTATTCGTGAAGTTGCTAAACAAGTAAGTGAAGATTACAAAAACCGTAATGTTTTGCTTGTTGCAGTTCTAAAAGGTGCTGTAAATACTCTTGCTGTATTTTCGCAAGAGTTAAGCGTTAATGCAGCAATGGACTTTATGAGCTTGTCTAGTTACGGCAGTGGCACTCAAACTAGCGGACAAATCACTGTTCGCGAAGATTTAAGTACTGATGTGCGTGGTCGAGATGTGCTTATTGTAGAAGACATTGTTGATTCCGGTCGCACGCTAGCTTGGCTTGTAGATGAGCTAAAAGGTCGTGGTGCTGCCAGTGTAAAAGTTTTTGCATTGCTCAGTAAGCCTGCACGTCGCGAAGTAGACGTACAAATCGACTACTCGGGCTTTGAAATTCCTGATGCATTTGTCGTTGGTTTCGGAATGGACTACGACGAACGCTACCGCAACCTCAATAGTATTGCGGTATTAAAGCCATCAGTGTATGGTGCTTGATTTTATAGATTCTATTCAGAATTTTTATATAAATTGAGGAGTTTGAAAGGAGCCTTATTACATGGGCGCTTCTCCTATGACACCGCAAGGCCCAATGGGCGGTCCTGGGCGTGGAAATAACGGGAATAATCCGTTTTTAAATCCACGCAACCCTAGGAATCAGCGAAACAACGGTCAGCAGGGCAAGAATAATAAAAATAACGAGAACAACCATAACAATCGTCGTTCCTTCTGGCAGTCGCCATGGACGTGGATTGTGCTTCTTGTGTTGCTTTCAGTTGTCGGATTCCAAATGTTTGTTCATAACGGATCGCAAACTATCGATACTCAGGATGGTATTGAGTTAGTGCGATCTCATAAAGCAAGTTATGTGGAAATTATTGACAATAAACAGTTAGTTAAGCTTACGCTTGATAGTCCGTTTAAGAAGTTCGATAAACGAAGTAAGCAAAATCGTGACTTTGGCAAGGATGTGCAATTCTACTACGCGTATGCACAAGGTAGGTCAATTGTACAAGAAGTCGAAAAGGCGAAGCCTTCTAATGGCTGGACTGCTACCTTACAGTCATCTAGCATTATTTCGTATTTGATTACTTCGCTTGTTCCAATATTGTTCTTCCTTGGCATGATTTGGTTCATGTTTAGCAGAATAGGCGGTGCTGGCGGAAGTATGCTTGGCATGGGCGGCGGACGTGGCCGTGGCAAGCTGCTTGAAGGTCAGACTCCTAAAACTAAGTTTGCTGACGTTGCTGGCGAACAAGCTGCTGTTGAAGAAGTTGAAGAGATTAAAGACTTCTTGAAGGATCCTTCGCGCTACAAGGCTTTGGGTGCTCGTATTCCGCGCGGTGTGCTGCTTTATGGTCCTCCAGGAACTGGTAAGACTTTGTTGGCTCGTGCTATTGCAGGCGAAGCTGGTGTGCCGTTCTATGCAATGGCTGGCTCTGACTTCGTGGAAATGTTCGTAGGCTTGGGCGCGTCTCGTGTTCGTGAACTTTTTGACGAAGCTAAGAAGAATGCTCCTGCAATCATCTTTATCGATGAGATTGATGCTGTTGGTCGTCGCCGCGGAAGTGGCATGACTGGCGGTCATGATGAGCGCGAGCAGACACTTAATCAGTTGCTTGTTGAGATGGATGGTTTCGACAACGATACTAATTTGATTATTATTGCTGCAACAAACCGTCCAGATGTGCTTGATTCCGCACTTCTTCGTCCTGGTCGTTTTGACCGTCAGGTGGCTGTTGAGGCTCCTGATTTGGAAGGTCGCGAGGCAATTTTGAAGGTTCACGCTAAGGGTAAGCCTTTTGTGCCGGATGTTGATCTTCATATGGTTGCTGTGCGCACTCCTGGTTTTACTGGTGCAGACTTAGCTAACGTGCTTAACGAAGCTGCGTTGCTTTGCGCTCGATCTGGTGCTCAATATATCGATAATCGCGCTATTGATGAGGCAATTGATCGTGTTCAAGCAGGACCTCGACGTAAGTCTAAGGGCATGGCTTTGGATGAATTGCGTAACACTGCTTACCATGAGGGCGGTCATGCTCTTGTTGCTGCTGCGCTGCACCACACGGATCCTGTTACTAAAGTAACGATTTTGCCGCGAGGTCACGCACTTGGATACACTGCTGTGATGCCAACAAGCGACCGTTACTCGCAGTCTCGCAACGAATTACTGGATCAAATGGCATATGCTATGGGCGGACGCACAGCAGAGGAAGTTGTGTTCCACGATCCAACAACTGGTGCTTCTAACGACATTGAGAAAGCTACTGCCATTGCTCGTAAGATGGTTGTTGAATATGGTTTCTCAGCAAAGCTTGGAGCTGTTAAGTGGATGGATGCTGACGAAGATTCTTCTGGTTCACTCGATTCTTTGCAATCTCGTAAGTTCTCGAATCGTACTGCTGAAGTAATCGATGAAGAAGTTCATAAGCTTATCGAAACTGCTCATACTGAAGCGTGGGAGATTATTAACAATAATCGTGACGTATTGGATGAGCTGGTTCGTCAGTTGCTCGCTAAGGAAACTCTTAACGAGAAGGAACTTAAGGAAATCTTCAGTAAGATTCGTAAGGCTCCTGAGCGTACTCTTTGGCTTTCGGACGATAGAAGACCAGATTCTGATCTTCCCCCTGTTGAAATTCCAGAAAGTTTGAAGCGCAACGTTGAAGGTAAGAATGAGCAGACTGAAGCTTCTGAACTTTCTGAATCTTCCAATAATGCAACTTCACAAAACCAGCAGTCTGATCAGATGCCTGTTGATACGTCTATTCAGACTCCTGCACCTGCTCCTCGAACTGTTATTGGAACTGTTAAACCACCTGTTAATCCGCCTACTAATCAAAATGACGGTACTCAATTTGGTGCTTAATAGTGTAAATGCAGTGCTAAAAAGCAGATAAAATAAAGTTATTAATAAACGCTGATAACA
>NZ_LXJL01000060.1:0-9593 GCF_001641215.1 Gardnerella sp. 30-4
TATTTTATGGACATATTACGCTTTATAAATATAAAACTTACAGCACTAGGGAGTGTGTATGAGCAATGAAACACGTATCTGCAATGATAAGATGCAGAAAAATGATAATTCTTGCGTAAATGTTCAAAAACATACCCGTATACCTAGCATGAACGCATTAGCGATGTTTGTAAGCCAAATTTTTGTTGTAGTACTTCTCGCAATTGCAGCAATATTGCCAATCGCAACAGCAAAAATAACACTTATATTATGCCTTATCATAATGCTTACATTTATAGCGTTGTGGCCACTGCACGGAAATGTAATTGACCGAGCTATTGCATTATGCGCAGGAATTGCTTCTACATGGTTTGCAACCGGAGTATTAAAGGGATGGCTACCAAAAAGCGTCATTATTGATAACGAAACTGTGTCGATGAGTAAGTTCATTGCTGCAATTCACCCTTACGAACGCTGGGCTGTATCTTTTGCTCTAATTCTTGTAGCAGCAACATTTGTAACATTCTTGAGGCAAATGCTGCGCGAGAATCGCACAAATTTAGTACGAAATCTTTCGCACACGCTTACTGCAAGTATTGCTTGTGCAGCACTTCCGGGTTGGCTATTTTTGCCGTCAATTATTAGCTTTATGCCATCGCTTCGCAATTTAGACGGTGGAATACTCGTTATAGTACTGTGCATATTTATGCTAATCGCGCTATCAGGACTTTCATATTTGTGGGTTCGCAACAATTATGAAGAATACGAAACTGGAATAGTTTCGCACGATATCGCCATTTCTATATTGCCAATAATGCTTTCAGGAATGCTCGTGTATATTGCAGGCCTTGGAATGCTAGTAGCTGCTTAAAATTATTTAAAAGCGTATGCAACGTTACATTTTAATTTACTTTTGAAAGCAGCACGCACTTACATAAAAACGTCGAAAACACGGTATGTGTCTTCGACGTTTTATTTATTAGCTTTTAATCTTTATTGTTTTACTCATTAAAAGCGAAACTTATTTTTCGCTTTCTTCCAAGCGCTTGCGAGCTGCGACGATTTCCTTCTCAGCCTGCTCTACACCAGCCCAGAAGTCACCAGGAAGAACTTCCTTACCTGGCTCCAAAGCCTTGTACTGCTCGAAGAAGTGCTTGATTTCAGCTTTATGATACTCGTTCACGTCATCGATATCCTTGATGTCGTCAAAACGAACGTCTGCTGGAACGCACAAAACCTTGTCGTCTCCGCCAGCTTCATCAACCATGTGATACAAGCCAACGGCGCGGCACTCAACAACACATCCTGGGAACACAGAATTTGGAATCATAACAAGAGCGTCAAGTGGATCGCCATCTTCGCCCAAAGTGCCATCAATATAACCGTAATCATCTGGATAACCCATAGCTGTGAAAAGGGTGCGATCCAAGAATACGCGACCAGTTTCGTGATCCACTTCATACTTGTTCTTAGAACCGCGTGGAATCTCTACCACAACGTTAAAAGTTTCTGCCATATTGGCTCCTTTGATAACTTTAATAACAATTCATATAACTGTTCTATCTCACTTTAGCGCGCACCGACGAACGACAGCAATAGAGCATATAAAACAAAATTTTGTTAACAAATTTCGTTAAATAATAAACGTTTTGTATCACTTACAGAAGTAGTATAAAATCACATATTTCTAGCACATCCTAGGCATAGCAACAAGACACGCTTTAAGCTATAAAAGTGTCTTAATACACAGTTACTATTGCTACGTTTTACACACGATATGTTGCATACATACCAGTATGGTTACCGAAGCGTAGGCAAGATGACAAAAAAGAGATGCGTGAACACTTCCACTGCTTCACAAGCAGATCAATCCTTCAAAACAAAGAAGGTTCCTGCAGAAAAAAATGCTAGTAAAACGACCTCAACTAATCTTTCAGCAAACGCAAATAATACCGTAGAAAAAACTATTCATAGCGCAAAAGCTGAAAATAAACAATCATCTACTTTACCTACAAATACTGTTTCGAAGCGAAATAAAGCAATAGACGGTTTAAGAGCTTTAGCAATTATTGGTATTGTATGCTTTCATATGCGTCCAAGCCTTCTTATGGGAGGATTCCTTGGAGTAACACTATTTTTGGTATTGGCAGGATATTTTTGTACGAGATCAGTTCTGCGCTATTTAAACGCAGATGAAAACGCAAAAAATACAAAAAATATCGGAGATAATAATAAAAATACTCAAAGAATCAAGCATTACTGGGAGTATTTACTAAAGCGCGTAAAAAGAATTTGGCCGTCAACACTTGGAATTATCGCTATAACAGCACCAATTATGTGGCTTTTTTCGCCAAGTCTACTACCAAAGTTACAAGCGGATGCTCTTTCAGGCTCCGGATTCTTTAGCAACATAATGTATGTTGCTCGTAAGCTTTCATATTTTGAACAGTCCGGATTACCTTCTCCTATCAAACATCTTTGGTATCTCGGACTTTTAATGCAGGCTTTTGTTATATGGCCTATTATCCTTGCTGCACTTATTAAATTCGTGCGTAGCAAGCTAATACGCATGTATATCACAGCAGGCTTAGCCATACTTTCTTCTATTCTTACTTTTACTTTTGCCTACTTATTTAACAATTACACAACTCCAGCTCGCGTCTACTATTCTCTAGATACGAGAGCATCAGAATTCTTAATGGGTGCAATGCTAGCAATGTACGGTGCTTGGTTTGTCAAGCATTCATTCCACGCGTGGCTTATTCATGCATTACATTTGCTAATGGGCAAAAAGAACATATCGGTCAGCTTAGCTTCATCAGTTAAGTTAGACAGTAGTGTAGATAATTCAGCACTAACGAAAAAATCAGATAAATCCTGCGCAAATAAAGAAAAAGAGTTTATTGAAGATGGAATACCTGCTGACTTGCGTAAAGGATTACAAATTGATTTATCAGATAATAGCGTAACTCCAGATATACAAGAACTTCCAAATAACGCATTCAATAAGCCAAAAACTGTTTTTTATAATCCACTTCGTGCATGGCAGCGATCTTGCGTTGGGTTATTGGCGACAATTGTGTTGTGCTACTGCTTCGTGTATGCAGAAGGCACATCTTCAGTATTTGTTTTTGGCGGATACACAATAACAGCAGCCGCTTGCACACTAATACTATGGTCTTGCACGCAAACTGATAATATTTGCTCAAGAATATTTGCATGGACTCCACTCGCCTATATCGGCAGACGCTCTTTTGCAATTTATTTAGTTCACTTCCCTGTTCTTGAATTATTCAACCCAGCAAATAGAACAACTGCTATTTCTACAGGAGAGCAAGTCTTGCAAGCACTAGTAATAGTTGCACTTGCAGAATGCTTGTATCAGTTATTTGAAAAGCCAATAAAAGATCAACAATTATTTAAGCTTATTCGCTCTGTCTCACTAACTTTGTGCTGCATAATTATTGTGTCGTTAATTATCTTGCCAGTAAATTGGCAGGATATAGCCAAGCATAGGTCAATGCAGCTTCGCCCAGAATTGACAGCACAAGTAGAGCAATCTTCATCGTCAAATAAAAAACCTACTGCTTTTGACAAAACTAATTCTAAGCAAGAAACAAAAGAAAAAGCAGTTCCAAAAGGTGTGCAAAAGAATGTAGTAAAACAGTCTCTTCCACCTACACCATCGAAGTATCGTATTCTCTTCCCTATTGCAGAAAAAGTTCCACGAAATCTTGTTACTACTCATACGCGGATCGACAAACGACGCAATACTTGTTCCGTAAACTTAACTATGGTTGGAGATTCTATTACTGAAGGCGCTAAACCATATTTGATGCAAGTTATGCCTAACGCTTATATAGATGGAAAAGTGAGTAGACAAATTTTCCACGGAGCTGATGAATACGAGAAAGATATTTCGGCAAAACACGCTGGAGATGTGGTGATTTTCGCTCTTGGAACCAACGGTCCTCCTCATGACGATAGCGTGCTTCAACACATGGTTGATGTCGCAAAAGGTAGACCTGTTTATTTCGTTACCACACGAGTTCCGCAACCTTGGCAGGATGCAACGAACGATAGCTTACGCAAGTTCGCAGCAACTCATCATAATGTTGGCATTATAGACTGGCATGGTTTGAGTAATGGTCACTCGGAATATTTGACTGACGATGGAGTTCACTTAACTCCAATTGGCGGTCCACAATACGCGAAGATGATTCGTTTAGCTGTATGCGGCGGCTGAAAATTAGAGTTATAACGCGCTAAAACTTTTTAATACTGTTATTAAGCATAATAAATTGTGTTTTGCGTGGTGAAAATAGCTACGAAATATTACGATAGTATCTATGACTGAGTTGAGGACACTACGTGATTTGCAAGACGCTGGGGAAAGCGTATCTACTTGGACGAATCCTTTGCGCGATCCACGTGATTTGCGTTTAGCTCGCATTGCGGGTCCGTGCAGCCTAGTAATTTTTGGCATTACTGGCGATTTAGCACGCAAAAAACTTATGCCAGCAGTATATGATTTAGCTAATCGCGGGCTTTTGCCTCCAGGATTTGGTTTAACTGGTTTTGCGAGACGCGATTGGACGGATGAACATTTCGTAAACTTTGTGCGCGAAAATATTGAGCAGCATTGCAGAACGCCATTTCGTGAGTCAACTTGGATTAATCTCGCTAAAGGCATACGTTTCGTACGCGGCACCTTTGACGATGCGTCCGCGTTTGAGCGTTTAAGCAAAACAGTGAACGAACTTGATCGAGACAGAGGTACTCGCGGAAATCACGCTTTTTACATGTCTATTCCGCCTTCCAGCTTCCCAGTTGTTGCCCAACAGCTTGCAGCATCAGGTCTTTCGCACTCTTCTGAGCATGCTTGGCGACGCGTAATTATTGAAAAGCCTTTTGGTCACGATTTAGCGAGCGCACGAGAATTGGATCGCGTTGTTTCTGAAGTTTTTGATCCTAATTCTGTGTTCCGAATTGACCATTATTTAGGCAAGGAAACTGTGCAAAATTTGTTGGCTTTCCGCTTTGCTAACGCAATGTATGAGCCGATTTGGAACGCAAATTACGTCGATCACGTGCAAATTACGATGGCTGAAGATATTGGCATTGGCGGAAGAGCCGGATACTACGACGGAATCGGTGCTGCACGTGACGTGATCCAGAACCATTTGCTTCAACTTATGGCGCTTACTGCTATGGAAGAGCCTGTAAGTTTCCGCGCTAGCGATTTGACTGCTGAAAAAACGAAAGTTCTATCCGCAATCCGACTACCTCAAGACTTGGCTGCCAATACTGCTCGAGGACAGTATGCAGCAGGATGGCAAGGCTCTTACAAAGCTGTTGGATACTTGGAAGAGCAAGGAATCGACCCTAAAAGCACTACTGAAACGTACGCTGCAGTGCGACTTGACGTTGATACTCGCCGTTGGGCTGGAGTTCCGTTCTACTTGCGAACCGGAAAACGTTTAGGCAAGCGCGTTACGGAAATTGCTGTTATTTTTAAGCGCGCTCCGCATTTGCCGTTTGAGTCTACTGCAGTTCGAGAGCTTGGTAGCAATGCTATTGTGATTCGGGTGCAGCCAGACGAGGGCGTTACTATGCGCTTTGGTGCGAAAGTTCCTGGCGGAACTGCTATGGAAGTTCGAGACGTTTCTATGGACTTTAGTTACGGACGCTCTTTTACTGAAAGTTCCCCTGAAGCTTACGAGCGCTTGATTCTTGACGTACTTCTTGGCGAACCACCGCTATTCCCAACTACGCAAGAAGTAGATTTAAGTTGGAAAATTCTTGACCCTATTGAGGAATTCTGGAGTTCGCTTGGCACACAACCGCAACCATATCGCGCTGGAACGTGGGGTCCAGCAGAAGCTGATGCTATGCTTGCTCGAGATAATCGCCATTGGAGGCTGCCATGATTATCAACCTTCCTGATACTAATACAAGCAAAATTGCAGCAAAAATCGACGAATTGCACGAAGAGCGCGGCGAATCTGCTACTGGTCGAGTGCTCACTTTGCTTATTGATACAACTCTTAAAGAGTTAGAGCATGCACTTGATGCAGCAAACGCAGCTAGCCGCGAGCATCCTTGCCGAGTTATTGCAATGGTTCGAGATTGGTCTAGCGAGCACGCTGCTGAGCGCGGTGAGGTTGTGCCGAATCTCGATGCTCAAGTACGTTTTGGCGCAGATGCCGGAGCTGGTGAAATTATTATTTTGTATCCGCACAACGGTTTAGTTCGTCATCCGGATACGCTTGTCATTCCACTACTTGTGCCAGATGCACCGGTTGTTGCATGGTGGCCAACAAACGCTCCGGAAGATCCTGCTCACGATTTGCTTGGAGCTATGGCAAGTAGCAGAATTACTGACGCACAGCGAGCAGACGATACTCTTAAAACTGTGCAAAACTTGCGTAAAAACTGGTCTCCGCAAGATGCAGATTTGTCTTGGACGCGTTTAACTCCTTGGCGCGCGTTACTTGCTTCTATGCTCGATCAACCTCCACATTTGCCTATTCTTAGCGCGAAGGTTGTGGGTCCTACTCATTACGTATCTCTGCATTTACTAGCAGCTTGGCTTAAGAGTAGCTTGCACGTGCCTGTAGAAATAGTTGAAAATCCTGAAGCTCAAGCTATTACTTCCGTAACTTTAGAACGCGAGGATGGCACATTGTCACTCACCCGCCCTGCTGGCGGAGATCAAGCTTTGATTAGCCTGCCTGGACAGGCTGCACAACCTATTGCGCTTCCTATTCGCACTCTGGATGATTGCTTAAGCGAAGAATTGAGACGCATTGATCCGGACGAAATTTACGCGCAGCTGGTGCGAGATAATCCTTCAGAAAATGCGTGAAACATTACGTGAAACAATTCGTGAAATATTTTTAATTGCATAAAAGGAACAACTATGACAAATAATGAAGTTACTTTTGCACATAACGCAAGTATTTACGGATACGATAATCGCGATGTGCTTGCAGCCGTTGCAGCCCAACGTCTAGTAACGCTTATTATGGAATCACAGAATGATGTGCAAAATCTCAATAAACCATTTCATTTATTACTTACTGGTGGCACAGATTCAATACGCATGTTCCAAATGCTTGCTAATAACCCGCTTTTACCAGCAATTAATTGGAATTTAGTGCATATTTGGTGGGCAGATGAGCGTTTCGTAGCTTATGATAGCGAGGATCGCAATGCGCGCAAGGCTCGCGAAATGTTTCTTAACTTACTTACTTCTAACAAAGCTTTGACAGAATCTCATATTCACGAAATGCCTGCAGATGAGCGTAATGCGGAGGAAATTGTAGCAGCCAGCGACGCTGAAAATGACGCTATTTTAGACGCTGCAGCGCGCGACTATGAGGAAGAAATCGTGAGCATACTTGGCAAAGAGCCAGTGTTTGATCTAGCAATTCTTGGCATGGGGCCGGATGCGCATATGGCTTCACTTTTCCCAGGATTACCGCAGGTTAATAATCGCGATCGCATTGTTGTTGGAGTAAATCACTCCCCTAAACTTCCACCAATGCGATTGTCTCTTACAGTTCCTGTGCTGGCTCACAGCCACCGCACTTGGTTCTTGACTGCCGGAGTAGAAAAAGGCGCTGCTTTAATGAATGTACTTTCTGGTGATAATAATCCAGAATATCCTGCGTCTTTTGCAAACGGAACTGACGAAATCTCTTGGCTAACCACCGCGGAAACTTTGCAAGCTGCTATTAAGTAACTTGTATAGCTTTCTAGCAACATGCATAATACTCAGAACAATAAATAACAGACCTCTGCATAATAATGCAAAGGTCTGTTATCTCTAAATATTATTTGTTTTAATCTTGCTTTACTTCTGGGCGATTAGGCTCTGCCCACAAAGTGTGGAATACGCCTGGCTCGTCAATGCGACCGTAAGTGTGAGCGCCGAAGAAATCACGCTGAGCCTGAATAAGCGAAGCTGGCAAACGCTTGGAACGCAATCCATCGTAGTATGCAAGCAAGCTAGAGAATGCTGGCACAGGAACCCCGTGCTCAACTGCACGCGCAATAACACGACGCCAAGCAGCCTGCGACTTTTCAATAGCATCCTTAAAGTACGGTGCAAAAAGCAAAGAAACGCTCGCTTCACCGGACTCAAAAGCCTCAGAAACGCGGTTCAAGAACTGAGCGCGAATAATGCATCCACCACGCCAAATGCGAGCAACCGCAGCCTGGTCAATCTTCCAATCATGCTCAATTGCAGCAGCAGCAATCTCGTCGAATCCCTGAGCATAAGAAACAATCTTAGAAGCGTACAAAGCTTGGCGAATATCCTCAATAAACGCCTTACGCTCAGCATCGTTCAAATCAAAATGCACATCCGGACCAGTCAAACCTTGGCTTTCAGCAGCTTCTCGCAAAGCAACCTGGCTGGAAAGTCCGCGAGCAAACACGGCTTCAGCAATACCGGTAACTGGTATTCCGAGAGAAAGCGCAGACTGTACAGTCCAAGTACCAGTGCCCTTCATGCCAGCGTGATCCACCATCATCTCAACCAAAGGCTTACCAGTTTTAGCATCCTTCTGGCGAAGCACATCAGCCGTAATCTCAATCAAATAAGAATCAAGTTCGCCCTTATTCCACTCGCTAAACACGTCTGCAATTTCGTCGGATTTCATGCCCAAGCCGCGAAGCATTAAATCGTAGCTTTCGGCAATAAGCTGCATATCCGAGTACTCGATGCCATTGTGAACCATCTTCACAAAATGACCAGCGCCGTCAGTACCAATATGTGTTACGCAAGGCTCACCTTCAGCAACAGCAGCAATAGACTTCAAAATAGGACCAAGAGTCTTCCAAGATTCCTCAGTGCCACCAGGCATCATCGAAGGACCACGCAAAGCACCTTCTTCGCCGCCAGAAACACCGCAACCAACGTAATGAAGACCACGCGCGCGAATGTCACGCTCTCTGCGAATCGTATCTTCA
Source organism: Gardnerella sp. 30-4 (assembly GCF_001641215.1). NCBI lineage: Bacteria > Bacillati > Actinomycetota > Actinomycetes > Bifidobacteriales > Bifidobacteriaceae > Gardnerella > Gardnerella sp. 30-4. Next base: position 8,959 of record NZ_LXJL01000060.1, read on the forward strand.
AAATAAGAGTTTCCGCCGTCGACGATAATATCTCCAGGCTCCATAGCATTTGCAAGTTCTTCAATCACAGCATCAGTAGGAGCACCAGCTTTTACCATAATTATTGCGGTGCGCGGACGCTTTAGAGAAGCCACAAATTCTTCAACAGTTTTTGAAGGCACAAAAGCACCTTCACTGCCATGCTCATTCATTAAAGTTTCAGTGCGCGAATAATGACGATTATAAACAGCTACTGTATTTCCATGATGCGCAAGATTACGCGCTAAATTCGAACCCATGGCAGCCAAACCAACAACACCAATATTTGCCTGAGCTTGAGTCATAATGACACCTCTTATCTTGTACTTGTTTTGTTATTTGCACGCATGCTTTGCGCACCCAAGCAATCTGCATTATCTACAAAATGCACAACTTTTTATTTTGCGTTACGCCCCTTCAAGAAACGCACTTAATAATTTTATAGGCGGATATGCACAAGGCTTAACAATATGCAAGTTAAGTAGTTCCAAATATAAATTCTGTGAAATAGATTACATTTTTAATCGTTAAAACTAAGCTCATATTCACTTCATAAAACACGACACGCTTACAAACACGCTATTTTTAGCTATTTTAAATAATAACTATATATAGTG
>NZ_LXJL01000061.1:0-9433 GCF_001641215.1 Gardnerella sp. 30-4
CTTTTTATCTTTTCGAATAAATTAATACTTTTAAGCGTCAATAAACCTTGCATCATGAGCATTTCTTTGAATAAAGAGTCTACGAGGCTCTACTTCATCGCCCATAAGCATAGAGAATGTTTCATCAGCTCGAGCAGCATCTTCAATATGAATTTGCTTCAAAATACGATGTTCAGGATCCATTGTTGTTTCCCACAACTCCTGATAACTCATCTCACCCAAGCCCTTGTATCGCTGAATACCTTCACCTTTAGGAAGTTGACGACCAGCAGCTTTACCTTCTGCCAAAACTCTGTCTCGCTCAGCATCCGTATAAACAAAGTCATGTGCTCCCTTGCTCCACTTCAAACGGTACAAAGGTGGCATAGCAACATAAACGTATCCTGCAGTAATCATAGGACGCATATAGCGGAAGAATAGTGTCAAATTCAAAGTAGCAATATGAGCGCCGTCGACATCAGCATCAGCCATAATAATGACTTTGTGATATCGAACCTTGCTTAAATCGAAGTCTTCTCCATAACCACCACCAACAGCAGTAATTAAGGATTCAATAGTTTCAGACTTCATCATTCTGTCAATTGAAGCGCGTTCAGTATTCAAAATCTTACCGCGCAAAGGCAAAATTGCTTGCGTAATAGGATCGCGACCTTGAATTGCTGAGCCACCTGCAGAATCACCCTCGACTATGAATAATTCACATTCCTCAGGATTACTTGACTGGCAATCCTTCAACTTATCTGGCATTCCAGCAGTTTCAAAAATAGACTTGCGACGAGTATTTTCGCGAGCTTTTTTAGCAGCAAGTCGAGCACGAGAAGCTTCTATAGCTTTTTGAATAATATTTTTTGCTTCATTTGGATGAGCATCAAACCAATCTCCAAGCTTTTCAGTCATAACTCTTTGTACAAAAGTCTTAGCTTCAGAATTTCCAAGCTTTGTTTTAGTCTGACCTTCAAACTGTGGAGTTGTAAGCTTTACTGAAACAACTGCTGTTAAGCCTTCGCGAACGTCATCACCAGAAAGATTAGTATCTTTCTCTTTTAAAATATTCTTTTCGCGAGCATAACGATTAACTAAAGTAGTAAGCGCTGCACGGAATCCTTCTTCGTGAGTACCGCCTTCAGTAGTTGAAATAGTATTAGCAAAAGTGTGAACTGCTTCAGAATAAGCAACAGTCCATTGCATAGCAATTTCCGCAGAAATACCAATTTCAAGATCTTCAGCCTCAAAGTCAATAACATCTGGCTCTACTGGAACAGCTTTTCGAGATTTAACTAAGTAATCAACATAGTCTTTAATACCATGCTCATACTGGTAGCTTACACTTCTATGCTTTTCTTCACTAGAAGATTCAGAATCACCTGCAACTTCATCTCCAGCTTCATCTGGCTTACGTAAATCAGTTAAAGAAATCTTCAAACCCTTATTTAAGAAAGCCATCTGTTGGAAGCGAGAACGCAAGGTTTCAAAATCATAAACTGTTGTTTCAAAAATTGTTCCGTCTGGCCAGAAAGTCACAGAAGTTCCAGTAGATTCTCCTTCTGCCATTGGCTCACCTTTTGCCAAAGGAGCAGTTGGATGCTGATCAACATAAGTTTGAGTCCAGTGGAATCCTTGACGACGAACCTCAATTTCTACACGAGTAGAAAGTGCATTAACAACAGAAATACCTACACCGTGTAAACCACCAGAAACAGCATAACCGCCGCCACCAAACTTACCGCCAGCGTGAAGCTTAGTCATAACTGTTTCAACACCAGAAACACCTTCGCCTGGCACTTCATCTACTGGGATACCTCGACCATCGTCGACAACACGAATAGCATTATCAGGCAAAATTGTTACTTCAATATGCGAAGCATATCCTGCCAAAGCTTCATCAACAGAATTATCAACAATCTCATAAACCAAATGATGCAATCCACGAGGACCAGTAGAACCAATATACATACCTGGTCTAATACGAACTGCCTCTAATCCTTCTAGAACGCGAAGGTCACTCGCATCATAATGTTCAGGAGCAAGTGAATCATCGAGTTGAGCATCATCAAGTTTATGCTCTTCGACGGCATTATCCATCGAATTATCTTCCGTGTTTGCCACTTTAGGTCCCTTCACAAATTGCCTCATATCAAAAGGCATTTATAGAGCCAACACATGCTAGAAAGCACATAAAAGGGGATTCTAGCGTTTTAGCCATAATACATGACATTCTACACACATACTATGACCTCTCTTCAGAAAGAGGCWYTTTTACTATTKCATTGTTTGTAAAAATACGTATCATTGAATTTTAATCAACGAAGAGGCCTCGTCATTGGCTTGCGAGAATCCATCTGGCAATAAAAACCGGATGGATTTTTATGTTTTAGCTGATGCTTGGCTTTTTTGTGATATGACAATCCTGCCTACCAGACGTTAGGAGAAAATATATGAAGAATAGGGCTTTGGCTTTCGCTGCTGCTGCCTGCTCGCTGGCAATGTTACTTGGTGGCTGTGGCTCTTCCGCTAAGAATGCACAAACAAACGGTGGCAAGGTTATTATTACCGTTTCAAACTCTGAGCCACAAAACGAATTAGTCCCTGGAAACATTAACGAAAATGCTGGCGCTCGTCCTGCCATGTTGGTTAATTCCACGTTGGTAACTTTCGATGAAAAAGGTAATCCTGTAAATGAGGATGCTGAAAGCATCACTCCAAATGCTGATGCTACCCAGTACACCGTGAAGGTTAAGAAAGGAAAGAAGTTCAGCGATGGCACTCCTATTACAGCCGAAAGCTTTGTGAAGGCTTGGAGCTTCGTCGCTAACGCTAAGAATGCTCAGAAGTGTGCTTCCTTCTTCCAAACCATTAAGGGTTATGCTGATTTGCAGAAGGATGGTACTAAGGGTGACGAACAGCTTTCTGGTTTGAAGGTTGTTGATGAAAATACTTTTACCGTTGATCTGGAACAGCCAGATTCTGTATTCCCAATTAAGGTTGGCTACTTGGCATTTGCTCCACTTCCGGAATCCTTCTACAAGGATCCAAAGGCTTATGGCGAAAAGCCTGTTTCTTCTGGTCCATACTTGTTCAAGTCTTGGGATCACAACAAGCAGATCGAAGTTGTAAAGAATCCTGATTACAATGGTCCGCGCAAAGCTCAGAATGATGGCGTAACTTTCAAGGTTTATACAGATGGTAACGCTGCATACCGCGATGTGCAGGCTGGAAACCTCGATATGACTGATAATATTCCAGATACCCAAACTAAGACTTTCCAGAAGGATACAACTGTTAAGGCTTACAACCGTCCAGGTTCTGTAATCCAGCAGTTCACTATTCCTTCAAGCCTCCCACACTTCGATGTAAAGACTGAAGAAGGTAAGCTTCGTCGTCAAGCTATTTCTATGGCTATAGATCGTAAGGTGATTATCGACAAGATTCTCAATGGCACTGCTTCTCCTGCAAACGAATTTACTTCTCCATTGACTCCAGGCTATAAGGCTGATCTTAAGGGTCACGAGAACGTAGAATTTAATGCAAAGAAAGCTAAGGAACTTTGGGCTAAAGCAGATAAGATTTCTAAGTATGATGGATCTCTTACTTTCTCCTACAATGCCGATGGAAATGCAAAGTCTGTGTTTGATGCTGTTGTGAATTCCCTCAAGAATAATCTCGGAATCAAGGCTGAAACCACCCCAATTCCTACATTCCAGGAATTCCGTAATGCTTGCGCTAAGCGTCAGATTAGGGGTGCATGGCGTGCAGGTTGGATGCCAGATTATCCAAGTGCAGAAAATTACTTGACTCAGGAATTTGCTTCCGTTGCAGCTGATGGCAATGGCTCTAACGAAGGTGATTATAAGAATCCAAAGTTCGACGATTTACTTAAGAAAGCTGCATCTTCTAAGCCAGAAGAGGCTATTAAGCTCTATCAGCAAGCAAACGAAATCCTTCTTGAGGATCTTCCATCTGTCCCATTGTTCTACTCGAACGCTAAGGCTGTGATGGTTCCAACTTTGAAGGGCTTCACAATGGATTGGCAGAATATGCCGCTGTACTATCAGCTTCACAAATAAGCTGGTAGCTAATTAAGAAAACAGCATAGTGTTACATACTTTTTAGAAAGTTAGTAAGTAACACTAGTTGGTTCCTCTCAATAATTTGATATCGCTTATTGCGAAATTGCTGCTCCAGCTAAACTAGTTAAATAAAACTATTGAGCTGGAGCGGCACTTTGTTGTTTTTTGAGTAAGTTTTAACAATTCAAGGAGAATTCGATGGGTAAGTACATTCTGCGTCGTATTTTGCAGATGATTCCTGTTGTTCTCGGCACAACATTATTAGTTTATGCTTTAGTATTTGCTTTGCCTGGAGATCCAGTAAAAGCAATGTTTGGAGAAAAACCTGTTAATCCTGCAGTGGCTGCACAAATACGAGCCGAGTATAACTTAGATAAACCATTTATTATTCAATATTTACTATTCTTAAAGAATGCTCTTACCCTCGATTTTGGTCATACTTTTGCAGGTCAACCAGTTATCGATGAAATTGGTCGTGCATTCCCAGTTACTGTTCAACTAGCAATTATGGCATTCGCTTTCGAAGCAATATTTGGTGTCATATTTGGCATAATTTCAGGTTTGAAGAAAGGCAAGTGGTATGACAGTGTGATCCTGGTTGTATCACTTCTTCTTATTTCTGTTCCAACATTTGTGACAGGTTTCGTAGGACAATACTTATTTGGTGTTAAATGGCGTATATTACCAGTTACAGCTAGTAACGATCCTGGATTCTTCGATTTGCTTCTTCCTGCAATGGTTCTTGGTTCTGTGTCTATGGCGTATATCATTCGACTTACAAGATCTGAAATCTCTTCAAATATTTCGCTTGATTATGTGCGTACAGCTCGTGCAAAGGGCTTAAAAGAAGGCTCTGTTATTGTTCGCCACGTTTTGCGCAACTCGCTTATACCTGTCGTCACCTTCTTAGGCCAGGATTTGGGTGCTCTTATGGGCGGTGCAATGATTTCGGAAACAATCTTCAACATTCATGGCGTTGGATTCCTCACATATCAAGGGATTCTAAAGGGAGAAGGAAACCTTGTTGTTTCCATTGTCACGCTTTTGACATTGATATTTGTATTTAGCAATTTTCTTGTTGATATGTTGTACGCGGCTCTTGATCCGCGCATTCGTTACGCGTGAGGGGAGTACACTATGGAAGATAATTTGATGAAAAATGATTTGATTGCAAATAATGCTTCAAATTGCAATATATTACCGGGGCAAGAACGCTACGTTGCACCATTAGACGATACGCCTATTCAAGAAGTGGATTCCGTAGACGAATCCGCTGCTGCAACGAGTATGTGGGCAGATACCTGGAGAACTTTGCGCAGGAATCCATTGTTTATTGTTTCTGCAGTTTTGATTATTGCAATTATTTTTGTTGCATTCTTCCCAAGCATTCTTACAAAGCACAATCCTAATTATTGCGTTTTGGAACACTCTCTTGAGCCAGCTTCAGCCGCGCATCCATTTGGTTTTGATATGCAAGGTTGCGATATTTATGCTCGAGTTGTTTATGGTACTCGTACATCACTAAGTGTTGGTTTGCTTGCAACTATTTTGGTTGTACTTGTTGGTTCTTTAATTGGTGCGTTAGCAGGATTCTTCGGAGGCTGGGTTGATACTATTCTCAGCCGAATAACTGATATCTTCTTGGCTTTACCAATGCTTCTTGGTGCAATCGTAGTTTTACAAATGTTCCGTACATCTAAATCAATTTGGAAAATTGTGCTTGTTATGGTGCTTTTTGGATGGGTTAGCGTTGCTCGTATTGCACGAAGCGCTGTTATGGAATCAAAAAATCTTGAATTCAATACCGCATCTACTGCTTTAGGATCTACTCCAATACGTAATCTTTTCAAACACATTATCCCGAACTCTTTGGCTCCAATCATTGTTGTTGGAACAACTTCGCTTGGAACTTATATTGTGTTGGAAGCAACATTAAGCTTCCTTGGAATTGGTTTACCAAGTACTACTGTCAGCTGGGGTGGAGATATTTCTACCGCTAGAAATGTTCTTACTACGAACCCAGAAGTCTTGTTCTATCCGTCTATTGCACTCGCAATTACTGTGCTCGCCTTTATTATGATGGGTGATGCTGTAAAGGATGCATTAGATCCGAAGAGCCGTAAGGCGTGAATTTAGCGTGGAGGAATAAAACTTATGAATACAACACGTAAAGATATAGACATTCGCGCCATGCAGCTAGAGCAAGGGCCATTGTTGGAAGTAAAAAATCTCCAGGTTGATTTCACAACAGACTCAAAAAAAGCTGTTCATGCTGTTAGAGATGCTAGCTTCTGTGTTTATCCTGGTCAGTGGGTTGCAATTGTAGGTGAATCTGGTTCAGGAAAGTCCACTTCTGCAATGGCTGTTCTTGGTCTTCTTCCTGGAACCGGTCATGTTACAGGTGGATCTATTAAGCTCAAGGGTAAAGAAATTAGCAGTTTGAAGCCAAAAGAGATTGCTGCTTTGCGTGGTACTGCAATGGGTCTAGTTCCGCAGGATCCTATGAGCAACTTGAACCCCGTGTGGCGTATTGGCGAACAAGTTAAAGAAGCATTAATCGCAAATGGTGTTGACGTTGATCACGAGAAGCGCTCTTCATTAGCTGAGGCTCTTGCAGGCGATTCTGTTCAAGTCAAAAGCAATGAGGATGAAACATTCCTTGGCTCTAAAGAATTACCAGATTTGATTGAAGTCGCTAAGAAAGCTTTGAAAGAAGTTGGACTTGATGAGCATAACGATGCTGAAAAGTTCAATGAAGCTATTGATTACTACAAGAAAGAGTGGGTTCCAGGCTCTGAAACTCGTTGGCGCGTAGCAGACGATTTAATCAAATATGGTGTGAATGACGACAAAGCTTGGGAAATCGCCAAAAAGTATGTTGTAGGTGCAAGCGTTGAAGATCGTATTGCTGGTTTGCTTGACGAAGCTGGTTTGCCAGATGCTGCAACTCGTGCACGTCAGTTCCCACATGAGTTTTCCGGTGGTATGCGTCAGCGCGCTTTGATTGCTATTGGTTTGGCTTGCCGACCGGATTTGCTTATTGCAGATGAGCCAACTTCCGCTTTGGATGTTACTGTGCAAAAGCGTATTCTTGACCATTTGCATACACTAACTGATTCGCTCGGAACTTCTGTTCTCTTCATTACACACGATTTAGGTTTGGCTGCCTCTCGCGCGCAGCATGTTGTTGTTATGTATAAGGGTCGTGTTGTTGAATCTGGCCCATCGTTGGAAGTTTTGCAGCATCCTCAGCATCCGTATACAAAGAGACTTGTTGCTGCCGCTCCAAGCTTAGCTTCTCAGCGCATTATTTCTGTTAAAGAACACGGTGGTAATGCTGATAACTTGCTTGAGCATCACGTAGTAGGTGAGCAAACTCTCGAAAAAAGTGAGCATATTATTACTGTGGATCACTTAACTCGTGAGTTTAAGCTTCCTCGCAAGAAAGAGCTTTTTAAGGCTGTTGACGACGTTTCATTCTCTATTAAGCGTGGTACGACGTTAGCTATCGTTGGTGAATCTGGTTCAGGTAAATCTACCGTTGCGAATATGGTTTTGCGACTTCTTAAGCCAACAAGTGGAACTGTTACTTACGAAGGTAAGAATATTTCCGATTTAAAGGGTGCGGATTTGCTTGACTTCCGTCGCCATGTGCAGCCAGTTTTCCAGAATCCGTATGGTTCTTTGGATCCTATGTACTCAATTTATCGTTCAATTGAAGAACCTCTGCGTATTCATAAGATTGGTGATAAAAAGAGTCGTAAAAACCGTGTGGTAGAGCTTCTAGACATGGTTCGTATGCCTGCTTCAGTTATGACTCGATTCCCGAACGAACTTTCTGGAGGACAGCGTCAACGAATTGCAATTGCTCGTGCTATGGCTTTGGACCCAGATGTTATAGTTTGCGATGAAGCTGTATCTGCTTTGGATGTGCTTGTGCAAGATCAGGTTTTGCACTTGCTTAACGATTTGCAGGCAGAGCGTGGTTTGAGCTATTTGTTCATCACACACGATTTGGCTGTCGTTCGTCAGATTGCAGACGAAGTTGTTGTTATGCAGCATGGAAAGCTTGTTGAGCATGCAACTACAGATGAGGTATTCGATCATCCACAGATGGAATACACTCGCGATTTGCTCGATGCAATTCCAGGAGGAAATTTGGAGCTTGGTTTAGACTAAATAGTACAAGCTGATAAAAAGGTGCAGGTTTTATAGAATCTGCACCTTTTTATTTTTCTATTAATTCCGTGTTTATTGGTTGAGTAATCCATAACTTGTAATCTGTGTTGGTTGCGTGATTTATGTCCGTTGTTTAGTGATGGAGCTGTTTGTGTTGTGTGCATATTAGAGTTGATTACATGATTACAATTACGACTTCGAATTTAAATGGTATTCGTGCAGCTGAGCGCAAAGGTATGCTTAACTGGTCTGACGCGCATACTCCAGACGTGTGGTGTATGCAAGAAGTGCGCGCTCCGCAGGATGCAATCGACCCAATTATGACAAAAATTGAAATGGGATATCGTACGTCTGAAAATATCGTAAATTCTATAAAAAACGATAATTTTACTTATACGAATGAAGTTTGTCGTGTAAAAGGTCGAGCTGGAGTAGCTCTAGTTACGTCTCTTCCTGTAGTAAACAAACGCTACGGTTTGCCTGGCTTAAGCGAGGATGTTGATTCTGGTAGATGGGTTGAAACTGACGTGCGTACCCCTGAAGGGTATGAAATCACTATTGCTTCTGTGTATGTTCACGCTGGAAATGTGGACGATCCGCAAAAAATGAAACAAAAATTCCGCTTTTTAGACACAATGCTTACTCGTTTAGGGGAGCTTCGAGATGCAGCAGCAAGTGGCGGAAATCAAGCGATTTTGTGCGGTGACTTTAATATTGCGCATACTTCACTTGATATTAAAAACGCTAAAGCTAATGAAAAAAGTGCAGGATTCTTGCCAGAGGAACGTGCGTATATTGATCGCTGGATTAACGAATATGAATTTGTGGACGTTATGCGTATGCTTGCAGGAGATATTCAAGGACCATACACTTGGTGGAGCCAGCGCGGTAAAGCTTTCGACAATAACGTTGGTTGGAGATTAGACTACCAGTTCGCAACTCCTGAAATTGCGGAAAGCGCTCGCGGATTTGTGATCGATCGTGCTGAAAGCTATGATGCGCGATGGTCTGATCACGCGCCGTTAAGTATAAAGTATGACGTGTGATGCGTAAGTATTAATTTGCATAATGTGAAATAACTAAGTAATCACATGTGTATATGAATGTACTATATACGCAAATTTTTCAGTGCTTTGCTTGTGCTATTCTGGTGAAGTTAGGCAATTTACAATAATAAGTAATAAATA
>NZ_LXJL01000062.1:0-9132 GCF_001641215.1 Gardnerella sp. 30-4
ATATAAATAAAATTATTGCCCCTTGGTAGATAATCCAAAGGGCAATAATTTTAATTCCTTACGAAATAAGAACTACGCAATAGTCGTAGAAGAAGAATTATTCGTAGCAGTGCCAGTTTGTTGAGTTATAGCAGCTAAGAAATCACGGTTTGAAGCAGTTTTCTTCAATCGAGGAATCAAAGTCTGATACGCTTGCTCTGCCTCAAGACCACCAAAGAGACGGCGCAAACGATAAATAACTGGCAAATCTGCAGCTGGAGTAATTAACTCCTCGCGACGAGTTCCAGAAGCATTAATATCTACCGCTGGGAAGAGACGCTTATCAGCCAAATCTCTACTCAAGCGCAATTCCATATTTCCAGTGCCCTTAAACTCTTCGAAGATTACTTCATCCATCTTAGAGCCAGTTTCAACCAATGCAGAAGAAATAATCGTCAAAGAGCCGCCGTCTTCAATATTTCGAGCAGCACCGAAGAACTTCTTTGGTGGGTACAACGCTTGAGCATCAACACCACCGGAAAGAATACGACCAGAAGCAGGAGCTGCAATATTGTAAGCTCTAGCCAAACGAGTCATAGAATCAAGCAAAACCACAACATCCTGGCCAAGCTCAACCAAACGCTTAGCGCGCTCAATAGCAAGCTCAGCAACAGTAGTGTGATCTGTTGCAGGACGATCGAATGTAGAAGAAATCACTTCGCCTTGCACAGTACGTTCCATGTCGGTAACTTCTTCTGGGCGCTCATCTACAAGCACAACCATAAGATGCACTTCAGGATTATTTGTAGTAATTGCATTTGCAATATTCTGAAGAGTAATGGTTTTACCAGCCTTTGGTGGCGACACAATCAAACCGCGCTGGCCTTTACCAATTGGGGCAACTAAATCAATAACACGTCCCAACATGCGATTCGGAGTAGTTTCTTGCTTCAAACGCTCCTGCGGATATAACGGCGTCAACTTAGCAAATTGCGGTCGAGACTGAGCTTCTTCAACGCTCATTCCATTAATGCTATCGATTGTTTGCAAAGGAACAAACTTTTGGCGCTGATTTCGACGATCGCCTTCGCGAGGAGCACGAATGGAGCCTTGAACTGCATCACCCTTACGTAAGCCATATTTTTTAATTTGGCTCATTGAAACATAAACATCGTTAGGACCAGGCAAATAACCAGAAGTGCGCACGAATGCGTAAGATTCTAAGACATCAACAATTCCAGCTACTGGCACGAGCTCTTCCTGAGGCTCTTCACGACGAGGCTCGCGTAAATCATGCTCTTCGCGAGCATCGCGCGCATCACGTGCATCGCGATCAAGACGAACATTGCGATCGTTACGATCTTGACGTTCTCCACGCTCAGCACGACGTTCATCACGATCTTCACGTTCTACTCGATCCATGCGTTCTGAACGATTCTGCCGATCTGAATAATCTGAACGAGACTCATCGTAATCACGTGCACGACCGCGCATACGACGCTGGAAACGATCAGCACGATTTTGTTGTTCTTCTCTATCAAAGTCACGAGAAGCTACACGCTGACGACGCGGTTCACCCTCTGCATGAGAATCTTCACCAGGCAATGTTGCCAAAATTTGATCCAACTCATGCGAGTCCATACCATCTTCTCTACGATCGCGATTATCATTACGATCTTCTGAGGAACGACGACGCTGGAATGTATTATTACGATTCGCATCGCGTCGATAATTTTTATTCCCAAAATCTTCTTCGTCTCTATAGCGACGATCTGAAGTAGCATTGGGAACCAAAACTTCTAATGCTTCTAAATCACTATTGTCTTTCGATGATCCAGCATCTTCTATATCTGTACTAGTATCTGCAGTTTTATTAGGATTTACAACATCACGAGGAACACGAACACTTACACCTGCAGGCGCTTCTCCCCCATTACGAGCAGCCGTCAGTGTAGCCACCAACTCAGGCTTACGCATTGTAGATGTTCCGCGCAAACCCATCTGTTTTGCAAGATCTTTCAATTCTGAAAGCTTCATTTTTTCAAGATTCTGGCCTGTTGCCACAATTTTACCTTTCCTTAACTCACACGGAATAGAGCCYNGKCWMKTCTTTACATGGAAGATTACGGAAAAATCCGTCACGAACTCGCTGCCATTTCATAACAATTCATATGTACATAACAACGAACATTATGTATGCTACTACAGCTATACGACGCTGTACAACGCGACGCGCCATAGTATTTAGTATTTTTTATTACAATTTTTATAAAGCTTTTAAAGCGATATTAGAATAAACAAAAAGCGCCAATAATATGGGTAACACCCAGTATTATTGACGCTATATCGCTAAATTATTTGCGCTTTAAAATCAAACGCTCAAATTTATACGAGAATTAATTACTACTTCTTTTCGTGATACGACTTTTCAGTGTTAACAGACCACACGTTCTTCTTAGAAGTTTCTCCAGTTCGGATATCTTCTACAGCCTCAATAGCAGTTGCCATTGAATGATCTTGGTTATTATAACGATGCTGTCCATTGCGACCAACACAATACAAATTGCCGAAGCCATCAAGATAATCAATCAATTCAGGCATCTGAGCGTATGTGTCAAAGTAAGCAGGATATGCCTTTGGCACTCGCTCACGATGAGAATCAAGAACGTCTTCCTCACCATTGATAACCTGCATACGAGTCAACTCGTCAATAGCCATCTTACGAGCATCATCATCACTCATATTCCAGAAGTCGTCGCCTTCTTCGCAGAAGTACTCAAGACCGATCCAAACAGTGTTATCAACATCCTTAACGAGATATGGGCTCCAGTTGTTGAAGATTTGCAAACGTCCGACTTTATATCCAGGATCCTGCACGTAAATCCAGCAATCAGGAACAATAGGAGGATTACCAAGCGTTGGAATAGTGGTAGTATTACGCAGACGCACGCGCTTAACAAGCAAGCCTACAGTCACAAAATCGCGATAAGGCAAACCCTTGGCAACGCGTTGCATTTCTGCTGGAACTTCAGCCTTTTCGTCACCATCTGCACCCTGCTCAAGAGCAGCTACCAAATCCTTAATTGGCATAGAAGATATAAACTGGTCGGCGTGCAATTCTGAACGCTCTCCATTTGCATCTTCAACTACAACACTGGAAATCTTTCCGTCTGCTTGCTTAATAGCAACTACCTTTGCGTCTGTGCGCACAGTAGCACCGTTTTCGCGGCAACGGCGCTCAACTGTTTCCCATAACTGACCAGGACCAAGCTTTGGATACCAGAATTCCTCAATTAATGAGGTCTCTACTTCCTTCTTCTTGCCTTTTTTCTTAGGGAAAAGCTTGGAAAAAGCATTCTTCAACACTTCCACAATGCTCAAACCCTTAACGCGCTGAGCACCCCAATCGGCAGAAATCTGGCTTGGATGCCTACCCCAAAGCTTCTCTGTATAGCCCTCAAAGAACATGGAATAAAGTTTCTTGCCGAAACGATTAATGTAGAAATTCTCAAGATTAGTTTCTGGCAATTTGTGAATCATAGACCACAAATAGCTGAAGCCAACTTTCATTGTCAAAATAAAGCCCATAGAGCGCAAGGTTGCTGCAGAAAGAGAAATTGGATAATCAAAGAAATGATGATTCCAGAAAATACGAGAAACGCGATGACGCTTCAACATCACTTCATCTTCAACTTCAGGATCAGGTCCACCTGCTTCCAAATCGTGATGACGACCAAGCTTTTTATCATCATATGAAGGCGCACCCTGGAGAGGCAGCATTTCACGCCACCATTGCATAATACGGTCATCTTTTGAGAAGAAACGATGACCGCCGATGTCCATACGATTGCCGTTATACTTCACAGTACGCGAAATACCGCCAAATTCACGCGTGGCTTCGAGCACTGTTACGTCGTAGCGGCTAGATCCACCATCCTTAACGAGTTCCCAGGCTGCCGTCAACCCTGCCGGACCGCCACCAATAATTACCACAGATTCCTTTGGGGATTGTGTATCCGTCACTTGTCCTCCATCTTAATACATCAAATTTTTACGAAAACACTTTGCGTGCTAGGTAAGCAATTTCTATATATCCTTATTGAGCATACGCGCATCACGCGATAGATTCAGGAATGTCAATGTCTGTTTTCTGTACTTCTTCAACATTTACATCTTTAAAAGTTACTATTCGGACATTTTTAACAAAACGCGAAGGGCGGTAAACATCCCATACCCAAGCGTCTGTAAGTTGAACATCAAAATAAACATCCTGACCTGCTGAACGCACATTAAAATCGACTTTATTGGCTAAATAAAATCGTCGCTCTGTTTCTACGACATAAGTAAAAAGCTTAATAACATCACGGTATTCTTTATATAACGCAAGTTCTGCATCGGTTTCATAGTTGTCGAGATCTTCGGCGCTCATTACTTACCTTCCGTATTACGTTTGCGTCCACGACCTATAATGCGCCACCAAGCTTTTTTTGATGAACTTCCTTCAGAGACGTTTGCATTGTACGGCCATGCTTCATCAAGATTATCACGATGCACAGGTATAGCCACAGAATGTTCATGCGCGCTCAAAGCTTCGATTACACCAGGATTTTCTTCAATAACGTGTAGACCAAACGCATCCAGCGAACGAATGGCATCATATTCATCTACAAGAGTGTCCATTACAACAAAATCTTGATATTTTTGATTTTGAGCATCCCATAATGCGTCTCGCGCAGTGCCGGTTTTTACAAATCCAAGAGATTGATACACAGAAAGTGAGCGAGTATTAGTTGCCGGAACTCCAACCCAAATTCTATGCAACCCTAGACCAGTCGGCTCTGATGCAAAAGCATAAGTCATAACTCTAGGCATTGCGTCGCGCGAATAGCCTCTTCCTCGATAATTTTTGCCTAAAACAACTTGAATTCGAGCACTGCGAGACCATCCGTCAATATCTATAAGGAAAATCATGCCAATAATGTCACCAGAAGCGTTATTTGAATCATCCAAAACATCAGGAACAATCGCCCACGCAATAGTGTGACGCAATTGAACATCGCCAGCAAAACGACAAGATTCAGAAGGATTTTCACCAATAAGACTATCTTTAGTCCATTGCATTGAGCTTTCAACCCACGAATGAACCATAGAACGCTCTGAATTAGCATCCTTTCCAGTAATAACTGCAGCACCATCAAATGCGCACAAATCATCCATTCTTTGAAAATCATCGCACGTAGCTGGACGAAGGTGCGCCATCTCTCCACGAATTTGAGGAATTACTATAGATTTTGGTAACTCGCGAGAGTTAATAACACCATCATTGGTTTGTTGCATAGTCACCTACTTGTATTGTGCCTTTGAAAATTAAGCCCTTCGCATAATTCTCACATCGCATAATATATGATAATCCAGAAGACGAAAAATGCCTCGCAATGTTGATAAATAGTAAATTCTGCGCACCTGCTACACAAACAAATCTGATTTGAGTATGCAGCAAGTACGCAGCACTTACTTTTGAATATTGATTACGCTTTTACGTTTATACATTAGCGTTATCAAATATTAAATTTTTCAGCCTTTACGGCACTTTTCAGCCTTTGATTTTTGCCATCACAATCTTAGTAACAGCCTTAGCATCAGCCTGACCTTTAGTTGCACGCATAACAGCACCAATAATTGCACCCATCGGCTTCATATTTCCAGCCTTAAGCTTTTCTGCAACTTCAGGATCAGCAGCAAGAGCAGCGTCAACAGCAGCTTCCAAAGCACCGTCGTCGTTCATAACCTTAAATCCGTGCTTCTTAACAACTTCATCAGGCTTACCCTCGCCAGCCAAAACGCATGCAACAGTTTGCTTAGCGAGCTTATCGTTAAGATTGCCGTCTGCAATTAGCTTTTCAACTTCAGCCACATCTTGCGGAGTAATAGGCAATTCTTCCAAAGTCACGCCACGAGTGTTTGCTTCGCGAGCAAGCTCACCAAGCCACCACTTCTTAGCACCTGCCGCACTTGCGCCAGCCTTAACGGTTTCTTCAACCAAATCAAGAGCATCTGCGTTCAAAATATCGCGCATTTCAAGATCGCTAATACCCCATTCGCTTTGCAAACGGTTACGGCGCTCACGAGGCATTTCCGGCATTTGCGCCTTCATTCGCTCAATATGCTCTTTAGTGATGTGAAGCATAACCAAATCAGGATCTGGGAAGTAGCGATAATCGTCAGCATCCGACTTCACACGACCACCAGCAGTGGTCTGAGTTGCCTCATCCCAGTGACGAGTTTCCTGCAAAATCTCGCCGCCTTCGCTCAAAATAGCAGCCTGACGACGAATCTCATATTGGAGCGTCTTTTCAATACCGCGGAATGTGTTCACATTCTTAGTTTCTGAACGCGTACCAAATGGATCGGTTGGCTTGCGACGGAGCGAAACGTTCACGTCAGCACGCATATTGCCCTGCTCCATACGAGCGTGAGAGATGTTGAGAGCGCGAACAATATCGCGAATAGCACGCATATAAGCACCAGCAATTTCTGGAGCGCGGCTACCTGCACCTTCGATTGGCTTAGTTACAATCTCGATTAAAGGCACACCTGCACGATTGTAATCAACCAAAGAGTGATTTGCGCCTTCAATACGGCCGTCAGCGCCGCCAACGTGAGTATTCTTACCAGCATCATCCTCAATGTGAGCACGTTCAATCGGCACACGGAACACGGTGCCGTCTTCCAGCTCAACATCCAAGTAACCGTTGCCATTAGTAGGCTTATCGTACTGGGAGATCTGATAATCGCGAGGCATATCTGGGTAGAAGTAGTTCTTACGAGCGAACTGGCTCCACTCAGCAATTTCGCAATGTAAAGCCAAACCAAGCTTAATTGCATAATCAACTGCAGTCTTGTTTACAACTGGCAAAGAGCCTGGCAAACCAAGGCTTACAGGAGTTAGCTGAGTATTTGGCTCACCGCCAAAAGATACTTCTGCTGGGCAGAACAGCTTCGTACGAGTGCAAAGCTCAACGTGAGTTTCCAAACCGAATACTGGATCGAATTGCTCAACAGCATCGGCATATTTCATAAGTTTTTCAGCCATTAGATATCCTTCTTACTTAAGCTTTACTTCACTTTACTTAGCCAATGAATCGAGCCAACCAGCTTTAAGCGACTTCCAAATTGGACCGCCCCACTGCTCTTCGAGCGCTGCTTCCAACGCTGCTGCAGGCTTGTACATCTTTTCATCGTGGCATTGCGGAGCAATAATCTGAATGCCAACAGGCAAACCGTCGTCGCTTAAGCCAGCTGGGAGGCTCAAAGCAGGAACTCCAGCCATGTTTGCAGGAATTGTAGCAATATCGTTCATGTACATAGAAAGTGGATCATCCATCTTCTCGCCAAACTTAAATGCCGTTGTAGGGCTTGTTGGAGAAACAAGAACATCTACTTTCTTAAACGCTTCTTCAAAATCGCGAATAATAAGCGTACGAACTTTTTGTGCAGAGCCATACCAAGCATCGTAGTAGCCAGCGGAAAGTGCGTAAGTGCCGAGAATAATACGACGCTTTACTTCGTCACCGAAACCAGCTTCACGAGTTGCAGCCATCATATTTGCAGCAGTCTGAGGCTTGTCTGCTGGTGGCATGACGCGCAAACCGTAGCGCATACCGTCGTAGCGAGCCAAATTAGAGCTAACTTCTGAAGGCATAATAATGTAATAAGCAGCCAAAGAGTAAGGGAAGTGAGGGCAAGAAACTTCCGTAACCTCTGCGCCCATATCCTTAAGCAATTGCACAGCTTCATTAAAGCGTGCTTCAACGCCTGGCTGGAAGCCTTCACCGCTAAGCTCCTTAACTAAACCAACCTTCAAGCCCTTCAAATCACGGCGAGCGCCCTCACGAGCAGCTTGAGCCATTGGAGGAACAGGAGCTGGAATAGAAGTAGAATCGCGCCTATCGTTACCGCCGATAATTTCCTGCAAAAGCGCAGAATCAAGAACGGTACGAGAAACAGGTCCAATTTGGTCGAGAGAGCTTGCCATAGCGATTGCACCAAAACGGCTAACACCGCCATAAGTTGGCTTTGCGCCGACTGTACCAGTTAAAGCACCTGGCTGACGAATAGAACCACCAGTATCTGTACCCAAAGCAATAGGAGCTTCGAATGCAGCAACAGCTGCAGCTGAACCGCCGCCGGAACCACCAGGAACACGCTCAGTATCCCAAGGATTGCAAGTAGTTTGATAAGCAGAATGTTCTGTAGAAGAACCTTGAGCAAACTCATCCAAATTAGTCTTGCCGAGAATTGGCATGCCAGCTGCTTTGAGCTTTTCAATAACAGTAGCATCGTAAGGTGGAACCCAGCCTTCGAGGATCTTCGATGCTGCAGTAGTAGGAATGCCCTTAGTGACAATCATGTCTTTAATGGCAATCGGCACACCAGCCAACTCAGGCAATCCTTCAGTCTCACCCTTAGCGTTCTTAGCATCAAAAGCATCTGCCTGCTCAAGAGCAATATCTGCAGAAACATGCAAAAATGCCTTAATTTCTGGCTCTGCAGATTCAATGACTGCCAAGTGAGCTTCAACAAGTTCACGGCTAGAAACTTCTTTAGCTTTTACAGCCTTTGCCATATCGGCAGCAGAAAGTTTTACCAAATCTTGAGTATTAGTCATGTTTTATTCCTCCCCCAAAATTCGAGGCGCTACAAACATGCCAGACTCACTTCTAGGAGCATCCGAAAGAGCTTCTTCTTGAGTCAAAGGTGTAGCAGGCTCATCTGGACGCAAATAAGCTTCCAAAGGCACTGGATTTGCAGTAGGTGGCACATCTTCGCCAGCAACTTCCTGCACTTTATTAATAGATTCTGCAATGACGTTTAATTCGCCTTGCAAGCGACTGATTTCTTCGTCGCTTAAAGCAATCTGGGACAAAACGCCCAAATGCTCAATTTCTTCGCGTGTGAATGTAGGCATAACCTCAACTATATGTGTGATACGTGACCTTCGTTAGTAGAAAAAAGCAATGTGGATAAAAGCTTTATGAGAGTTATTTGTTGATTATTTTTGTTTTATTGAGAAAGTGTTAGGAATTAATTTTTTGAGACTGCAGCAATTAAAAATTGCGCATGCGTAACACTAAATAATACTCGCACAAATAT
>NZ_LXJL01000063.1:0-1607 GCF_001641215.1 Gardnerella sp. 30-4
GCATCTACAGTTCGAAGAAGCGCATGCAATCCGCTAATAAACTGCTGCGGCTCTGGCAATAATGACAATGCTAAATACCCATTAACTGGCATATCGAAATAATATCCAGGTTGAGAAACTAAATTATAATCTTTCATCAATCTCAAAGCTAATACATCATCGTCAATGCAAGATGGTACACGCAATAAAATATTCCATCCGCCCTCCGCACGCAGCGCGCTAACACAGCATTTAGGTGTAGATGCCAACGTTTCTCGAAGCGTATGCAGATTATTAATAATACGATTTCGTACAATAGCGCTTTGAGAAGATGCATATTGCAATAATTCTGGTATTCGCTCAGAAACAGTATTACCAATAGGCAAAAAATCATCCGCTATAACGTCAAGTCTTTTTTGTGCTTCATAAACATCATCTTTAGGACCTGAAACTTCAATCCAACCAACTTTTGCGTGAGGAGCAGCAAGCATTTTGGAGAATCCATCAAGCGCAAAAACTAAAGTAGAAGATTCTCCAGCAAGACGAGCATTTCCAGCAAAAGGTTCAAGCGAATATTCATAAAATACTTCGTCTGCAATAATCGCAACACCATTATCACGACATAATTGCAATAGTATTTCACGTTCTTCAGGCTTGACATATGAGCCTGTAGGATTATTTGGATTAATAAGCACAAGAGCTTTAATACGCAAAGACACATCTTCTAAAAGTTCTCTAGCACGCGCAATATCAATAGTCCAAGAACCATCATAGTGCAAAGGATACGGTATTGCATTCACGCATTGCAAGCGCGCAATAGACTCTATAAGAGGATATCCAGGAGTTGGTCCCATAACGGCATCCCCTGCATCACATAAAAGCATCATAAGCCATGCGTAAGCTTGAGAAGTTGAAGAAAGCACATAAAGCTGATCTGGATTAAGCTTTGATGGAACAGACTTTTCAGTGCGGTTATCTCGCTTATTGATGAAGTTCGAAAGAATATCGCGAATTTCCTTAGGACCCCTAGGGTCTGCTGTGTAACGTCCACTTAAACATTTAGGCGCTAAGCCGTGAGACGTTGGATTGGAATCGTTTAATTTAGTAAGCTTTACACCATTAAAAATAGCTTTTCTCTGAGCTAAAATAATAGGATTTGGCTCACTCACATCTATTCTAGAAGAAAATCGCACGAAACTACCCTAACACTTGGCATAACAAAAGCTGGGCTGCAGCATAAACTGCTCACCCAGCTCAATAGATAACAAATAATATTTAGTTATTTTTTAGTTTTGCTGCATCTTTTGCATTGCATAGTAAGCTGCACCAATAATTCCAGCCTCATTATGCAATGTTGCAACAACAATAGGAGTTTTAATATCGATATGCGGCAAGAACTTTTCGCTTACGCGGCTAACACCGCCACCGACAACAAACAAATCTGGGTTGAAATACTTTTCCATCAGGCCGTAGTACTTAGTCAAACGCTTAGCCCACTTCTTATAGCCCATATCCAACTTTTCACGAACAGAAGAAGCAGCGTACTTTTCAGCATCGCCCTTACCTTTTTCAAGCTGAATATGACCAAGCTCAGTGTTTGGAATAAGCACACCGTTGTAAATCAAAGC
>NZ_LXJL01000063.1:2132-7796 GCF_001641215.1 Gardnerella sp. 30-4
ACAATAGGAGTTTTAATATCGATATGCGGCAAGAACTTTTCGCTTACGCGGCTAACACCGCCACCGACAACAAACAAATCTGGGTTGAAATACTTTTCCATCAGGCCGTAGTACTTAGTCAAACGCTTAGCCCACTTCTTATAGCCCATATCCAACTTTTCACGAACAGAAGAAGCAGCGTACTTTTCAGCATCGCCCTTACCTTTTTCAAGCTGAATATGACCAAGCTCAGTGTTTGGAATAAGCACACCGTTGTAAATCAAAGCCGTGCCGATACCAGTGCCAAGAGTAGTAGCAATAACCAAGCCATCCTTGTCTTTCGCCGCACCAAAACGCTGCTCAGCTAAACCAGCAGCATCGGCATCGTTAACTACTGTTACAGGACGACCACAAGCCTCGCTAAAGACTTCAGTAACATCAACACCAATCCAAGACTGGTCAAGATTTGCCATAAAATCGAGCTTCTTACCAGGCTTAATTGGAGCAGGGAATGCAATTCCAACAGGAACATCTGCAGGTACTTCAAAATGTTCAAGCTGCTGACGAACAATATCTGCAACTGCTTGAGGCGTAGAAACCGTAGGAGTGAGAATTTTGTATCGAGGTTCTGCGAACTCTCCCTTTTCCAAATTTACTGGAGCAGCCTTAATACCGGATCCACCAATATCGACGCCAAATGCTTGTGCAGTGTCAATCATTTCACTAACACTCCCCTCTGAATGTGTGCTGTATGGACAATTACCAGTATTCTATCGTATATTTGATACGACACGCTTACTGTTTACTAACTTCTACTTCAACGAAGGCATAGGTTTCCAGTCTTGATCGTGCAAAATTTTTCGAGAATCAATCCAACCGGTAAACAATTTACCAATACCCGAAATAATATGCTCACGATCGACAGCTATCAAACGAATAAGCTCTTTAGCAGCTGTTAAAGCAGTTCCAAGCGCAAACATAAACGGACGAAAATCGCCATGAACCATAAAGTAGCGAGCCATAAAGCCTCTATTTCGCATAATATGATAACGATTCATGTCCGATGTTGAATTTAGCTGACGCACTCCTGCAATATCCCAATTAGGAATATCACGAGTGCGACGAAGAATAATATCCGGAACAACAATAGGATTCGTAACCTTACTCGCAAGATACCCGTAAGTAGTATCATCCCAGTAAATAAAGTAGCGCGAATCCGGGAAGCCGATTTTTTCAACTATATCTCGACGAATCAAACCGCCCTCAAAACACATCGTATTCATAACTTTGTATCCAGCTCTGCCGAAAGCAGCAGGTGCAATAGGATTTGGAATACCAAGCGGAACCAAAAAATCGTACTGCCAGTAGAATTTACCACCGTCATAATCTAAACGACTTCCTTGAACAACAGCATGACGCTTAGTCCAAGGAGCAAGACGCTCAATAGATTCAGGCACTGTTTCAACATCGTCATCCATAACCCAGAACCACTTAGCTCCAAGTTCATAAGCTTTTTTAACACCAGCACTAAAACCGCCAGCACCACCAAGATTTTCATCTTGAGGAGCATACACAACATGAAGTTCATTGCCTTCACAATCTTTTTGAGCTTTACCCCAACGATTAGTTAAAGAAGCTTCAAGACGAGCAACCATTTCGCCGGTTTTGTCACTGCACTCATTGTCAACAACGACAATACGCCAAGGGCATTCTTTTAAACATTCAAACGAATGGAATAAATTCTCCAAAAGCTCTTGACGCTTATAAGTGACAACAACAATAGCTAATTTATCAATGCTAGTTGCGTTATTAGTAGTAATTTTTTTTGATGCACTCGTATTGCTCATACTTGTATTCTCGCACCTACCCTCGCCACACAATTATCACAACAATGTTCTTAGCATGAGATACAAAAGAATAGTTAGTTTCAGGGAAGGTGAAAATCCTTACTGGCGGTAACAAAATACGTATTTCATGCGTTTTTGAAGCCCGCGAGCGGCTTACAAGCTGCTGATTCGGTTAAATTCCGAAGCCAACGGTTACAGTCCGGATGAAAGAAACGGAGACCCATCATGGGCATTTCTAATACAAATAATCACCAAACTTATGCAAAGAACTCTAACTGGTCTAGCGAAAAAATAGCAAAATACGCTCTATTCGTGGCACTTTCAATGGCTGTAAGTTTCATAGAATTTCCACTTATTCCAGACTTGTCGTATTTAAAATATGATCCTTCAGGAATAGTATGCCTAGTTGCAGGATTCGCATATGGTCCTGCAGCTGCAGCAATAGTAAGCATACTAGGTTTCGCACCGCACTTATTTACCAATCCACTAGGCACAGTTATGGCAGTGCTAGTATCTTTAGGAGCTAGCGTCACAGCGGCATTAATTTACAAAAAAATGCATACCAGAAAAGGCGCAATAATCGGACTTTTGGCAGGATCAATTATTGCTATTGCTCTTGCAATAGCTGGAAATCTTGTTATTACGCCACTTTATGCTCACATGACTGTTTCACAGGTTGTAGCTCTTATTATTCCAGCACTGCTACCGTTTAATATTATTAAACTTGCACTTCACGTTGTAGTAACTATGCTTATTTACAAACCAATTTCCAACCTGCTACACGAAAATAAATAATAATTCTAAGCGGCATAATTATGCATAATATCAGCACAAGTAGTAGCATGAACGAAGCTAAAAAGCACATGATTGAAAACAATGCGCAAGTAGTGTTGCGAAATATTTGCTTTAGCTACGATGATGGAAAAACTTGGACGCTTAATAATTTAAGTCTTACAATTAATGCTGGCGAGCGCGTGGCAATTGTGGGATTAAACGGTTCTGGTAAGTCAACCTTGGCAAAAATTATTGCAGGTTTAACGGCACCAGATAGCGGTTACGTTACATTATGCGGTGAAAAAGTTTTTGAAAATACTACTGCTTGTGCTGAATCATATAAAAATGCACGAAAATATATTGGCGCACTTTTCCAAAGTCCTGAAGACCAGATTATTACAACAATTACTGAAGAAGATATTGCTTTCGGACTAGAAAATTTGCAATTCCCTCGAAAAACAATGTATAAGCGTATCAGTGAAGCTTTAAAAACTGTTCACATGGAAGATAAGCGTTACGATGACCCTAGCACTATGAGCGGAGGACAGCAGCAACGAGTAGCTTTAGCAAGCGCTATTGCTATGAATTCTAAACTGCTTGTTCTTGACGAACCTACTTCTATGCTCGACTCGTTCGCTCGCAAAGACGTTGATGCTTTATTCGATAATTTGCATAAAAATGGCACTACTATTGTTCAAATTACACACAATTTTGAGGAATGCAAACGAGCAAATCGCATACTTCTACTAAAAAATGGCATTCTGAAAGAAGTAAGCTTTAATGGTTTAAAAACTTACCTTTCTAATATTGAGTTGGCTAATAATCATTTAACTAAAATCAGCAAGAACAAAAACTTAACAGATAGCAGATTCAAAGAAAATGAGTCAGATATCGCTGTAGAAATTTCCGGACTAACTGTTCAATATGATAAAACTTCTCCAGCTGTTATTGACGATTATTCACTCACTGTTAAAAGTGGCGAAACAGTTGCAATAATGGGCGAAAACGGCTGCGGTAAATCAACTCTTGTTAAAACAATGTGTGGATTGTTAAAAGCCAATTCAGGAAACATAACAGTGCATGGTATATCTGTTAGAGGTAAAACATCTAAAATAATACGACAAAAGCTACATCAAACAATTGGCTACGTTATGCAACTGCCAGAACAACAGCTTTTTGCTGATACAGTACGGAACGATGTTTCGTATGGGCCAAAAAATTTTGGGCTGAAAGGCAATGCTCTTAAAGAACGTGTGGATGAAACCCTACGCTTATTGAGCCTTGAGAATTTGGCTGAAAAATCACCTTTTGCGCTTTCTGGAGGTCAGCAGCGTCTTGTTGCAATAGCTGGCGTTTTAGCTTGCAAGCCACGCGTGCTCGTACTGGATGAGCCAACAGCTGGATTAGATTTTGAAGCTGCGTTACGTATTCGAGAAATTCTTGGAATGCTACACAATCAAGGCGTAACCATAATACTTATTACGCATAATCTTCAAGAAGTAGAAGATTTAGGCGCAAGATTAGTAACATTGAAAACAAGGAATAAAGCAAGCAATAAAGAATGCAGCACAGCAAAAAATATTGAAAATACCAAAAATAAAGAAAGTTCCGCAAAAGCAAAAACAACTTCGCTACTTCAATCTTTTGACCCACGCGCGACGCTGCTATCATGCTTTATTCTTATGCTAAGTGCTTTTAGTATTACTAACTACATACAGTTAGCTATTCTTGCTTTTGTAACATTTACTCTAACTGTTGCTGCAAAAATACCATTTGTTAAGCTTATTGCTTCACTGCACATGATTATTGCAATATTTGTTTTCTCTGGATTACTTAACATTCTGGCAGTGCGAACTGGTACAGTGCTAGCAAATATTGCAACTATTCCTATTACAACTGATGGAATTAATTACGCAATACTTTTTGCAACACGATTCTCGCTTGTTATTATCATTGGAGCAGTTCTAGTGCTAACAATGAGTCAGACAACGCTTAACGAATCTTGCACACGATTACTATCACCACTTCGACATATTGGAATACCAACGCAAGAAATAGCACTTATTATGAGCCTAGCGCTACGGTTCTTACCAACACTCAGTGCAGAAGCGCACTCTGTGGCACTAGCGCAAATCGCTCGAGGAAGTAGCATTCGAGATGGTTCTTTTAAGCAACGAGTACACGCTATAACAGCTTTAATAGTGCCAGGTTTTGCAGGAGTAATTCGCCATGCTGACACTCTTGCGCTCGCATTAGATGCACGCTGTTACACGCCTGGAGCTGAAAGAACTCACTTGCACTCATGGAAAATGCGTATAAAAGATGTGCTGCTATCAGTAGTTACTCTTGGTGTTGTAAGCGCGATTATTGTGTGCAAAATGCTACCTTTGTAATAAAAAATTTTGAAAATATTTCACCCTTTGCAGCAAGCGCAATAAATACGGAATAAATAAATTTGCATTATCACATACAACAATTCGCAATATACTGTATAATCCGTTAAGCACTATGTAATTTATGTAATATTTGCGTTATAAAACTTGCATTTGAAAGGACGCCTTATGGCATTGACAAAAAAGCAGATTAAGCAGCTCCGCGCGCTCGCTAATACGCTTAGCCCACTTTTATACGTTGGCAAGAACGATATTACTGATGCAGCTGTGAAGCAAGCAGACGAAACCATGCAGTACCACGAGCTCATGAAGTGCTCTGTGCAAGATGGTTCCGGATTAAGCGCTAAAGAAGCTGCTGATGCACTTGCTCAAAAGCTCGGCGCCGAAGTCGTGCAAGTAATTGGCAATCGTTTTGTGTTGTTCCGCGTCTCTCCGCTAGACAGCGTTGAACACATTATGCTTGTGCGCGAATAAAACTCTCTCTTAATATTTTTATATTTTTGCGATAATTCGTAAATAAAAATGCTCCATGATTGCAAAACTGCTGAGGCAATTCAACATTCATGGAGCTTAATTTTATAGTAGCTTGCTATTCGTCAATGATTTGTACGCCACTAACTGTTGACTGACCTGCTGGAAGTTCCAGCCAATTTGATCCATCATCCCCATAT